>DFKO01000080.1:450-7185 GCA_002373855.1 Lachnospiraceae bacterium UBA3643 | reverse complement strand
GCAGGGAAACGGCCCATTTTATATACAGTCTCATATCCTTTTGACAGAGAGTATACAAGGGTTCCTCCGGATAATGAAATTACGGCAAGTACAACAGTGACATTAAGTCTTCTGGCCCATTTTCCGGAAAGAGCTGATGATATAATGGCACTGCACATACAGAGTATTATTGAGATACAGGGGAAATTGCGCATAATTTCCATTATTCAATCTCTCCCTTCTTGATGATAGTGGATATCTCATCCATATTAAGGGTGTGATATCTCTCATAAAGCCTTATCGTAAGTGCCAGCATCAGGGCTGTAGAAGACACCGAAACAACGATACCCGTAAGCACAAGGCCGGAAGGTACCGGATTGATATACTTTGTCACTTCTGTCACTCCGTCAGTTACTATAGGAGCTACTCTGCCTGCAATATATCCCTTTTCTGCAAGGAAAAGATATATGCCGGAGTCCATAAAGTTCAGACCGACGATTTTCTTTATAAGATTTTTCTGAAGCAGGAGGTCTTTAAATCCGATTACGAATAAAAGAACCGCAACGGCTTCTCCAAAGTTTGTGATAAGATTTCCGAACATATTTACCTCCGCCTTTACAGACCGCTTCTTCTAAACAGTGCATAGAATGCATACATGGTACATGCCACTTCTATACCTACAAATATATTGAGCCAGAGTATGATTCCCGCAGAAAAGATCATGCCCGGTGTGCCGAGGGGTATATGGTTATCAAGATCGTTGGCTCCCATATAAATGTAATATGTGATCACAGCGCAGTATGTACACAGAGCCGCAACTTTAACCACCTTATATGTCTCTTCGTTAAAGAATTTCTGCATCTTATCAAATCCGAACGCTGTTACATACAGGATCATTCCGGCACCTATAAGAGCGCCTCCCGAAAACCCTCCTCCGGGAGAAATATGACCGTTAAGTATTACATATATACCGAATATGAATATAACAGGCACAAGTACAAAGGCTACTTTCTGAAGGATCTGGTCGTTTTTTGGCTCAAAGATTCTGTCATTCACAATCTTGCCGGACCTGATATCCTCCTCTTTTTTCATAAGGAGCATCATTACACATGTGGTAGCTATAAAGAGCACGCAGGTCTCTCCGAATGTATCAAAAGCTCTGTAATTAAGGATCATACCGGCCACAATGTTTACGGCACCTGTATCTTCTATGCCGTTTTCTATATAAACCTGAGCCACCTCATTATTACTGGGTCTGTCAGGCGTACCTATTTTAGGAAGTCTGCCTGTCATAAAGAGCATGACAATAGCAAGTGTTATACAAAAAACTATGGATACAAGAAAATAAAGCTTGTTATATGCCTTGTACCATTTACCCTGGTATTCATATGCCTGTTCCTTGGCAAGCTTCTCGTCTCTCTTGATTTCCTCATTAGTCAGTTTCTGCTCGGGGATCTCTCCTTCCTGCATCTCGACTTCATCAATATAGGGATCTTTTGTACCCCTGTACCATCTGAGGAACCTGTATGCGCCTGTTTTTTCGAATTCTTCCTCACTCTTTATTCTGCTCATTATTCTTTTCCCCTTTATCTTTATTTATTGCCTCAATCTTCTTGAGAGTGATAAAGAAAAGTATACTTGTCACACCTGCTCCTACTGCAGCTTCAGTGATTGCCAGATCAGGGGACTCAAGGAGTATCCAGATTATCGACATCACGAGAGAAAATGACATAAATACAAGGACTGTATTCAGCAGATTCTTTGTAAAGCTGACACAGATAGCACATACAAGGAGGAAAACCAAAAGTATATTAATTACTACTACCATTTATTTTTCCACCTTTCTGAATTTATCTTTTTTATCTGTAGTCTCCACCTCAAGCCTTGCTATAAGGTGAGATGCCGCAGGTGAGGAAAACCACATAAATACAAGCACCAGAAGGAGCTTAAATGATACAAAATTTATACCGTTTATAATAATCAGTCCGATCATTGAGAGTGCCAGTGCAAATGAATCACCAATAGCCGCGGCATGCATCCTGTTAAGGGCATAATCAAGTTTAAACACACCTGCAATTTCTATTATGAATAAGATCAGTCCCGCAAGGAGAAAAGCATATCCTATTATCAGTCTGAGTATTTCCATTATGAATTCTCCTTTCCGTCTTCCTTACTGTCCGAAGTATTTTCCAAAACACTCTCTTCTTTATGTATTCCGATAATCACCTTTGTGAGTAGTATTACTGCCAGGAAGGACAGCATGGCATATATCAGGGCTATATCTGCAAGATATCCCTCGTTCATCATAATCGTAAGTATGCCGATGATCACCATTACCATGGTACCCATCATATTTACCGACACAAGACGGTCGGCAACAGTAGGCCCCTTAAAGGCTCTTAAAAGACAACAGAAAAGCAGCAGACATAATATAACGAGTACGCCGGCAAATAAAAACTGATGCTGCAGAATAAGATCATGCATTGATTCGCTCATTATCTCTTCCCTCCTTTATCAGGTGGTGTCTGCAATGAATCAATATTGCTCTCCATCTTCTTTATCATCTTTACAAATACCGAATCCTCTATCCCTTCTGCAAAGCTCTCATCAAGAGCATGTACGACATAATGATTATCCTCAAGAGATACTGTGATCGTCCCGGGTGTCAGTGTGATCGAATTGGCCAGAAGTACTCTTAAGATAGGGGATTTGATATCTACATCAAAAGAAACCAGGACCGGTTCCTTTATCACTCTCTCATTAAATATAATGCTGATTGTCGCAAGATTTGCTTTTATTATCTCTTTAATAAGAACAAACAGATATGCAATCATAAATGATGCGTATTTAAGAGAATAAATATCTCTCTTAACACTCCATCCCATAAACCTGCACATAAAAGCATATAAAAGACCGGATACAAAAAGGCCTGTCACGGCTATCTCGACAGTAATCCGGCCGTTTAAGATGATCCAGAATAAATAAAATAAAATATACATTATTAAATCCTCTTAATAAAGAAAAAGGGGACAAAGTAAGTCCCCTCGCTCACTCTAATATATTATTGTCAAAATCACGAAAAAGTCAAATGATTTTATGTAAACCTGTAAAACGCATTACGGCATAATCAGTTCAAAAGTGATGGTGATATTCTTAATACCGCTAATCTTTGTTTTATCAATAATTACGGGAGACGTACCTGTCAAATCGTGCCCCATACTTCTGGCATCATCAGGCACATCTCCTACCCATTCATTATAGAGATTGACTCTCGTACACAGTCCGTCGTCAGATGATGTATACGGCTTTGCTATGAGTTCAACAGGTTCTCCGTCATATGTGATCTCTTTTATGTTCAATATGCATCCGGGATAAAGGAGCTCTCCGTCCGCAAGAGCCAGAGCTGCAAATGTGAGGCCGTCATTGCCTCCTGCAAAATCAAGGCTCACAGTATATTCACCCTCTCCCTCTACGATCGCATTTGTGGCAGTGATACCCATAGTATTATCATCGGGATTAAATACATCTCCTACAGAATATGTACCTGCGCCTCCGTTCCACATGATCCATGCAACCGGTGTTCCGTCGTCATAAAATACTGTACCCTCTCTGTGATCCGGTGCATTTAACATGGCTTCTTCCATCCTTGTCTTTGCTTCATCAATATAGGAATCGCCCTTTAATACCTCTGCACTATAGTTTCTGTTTACAAAGAGTTCTTTAATCTCTTCATTTAGCATGGTACAAGATGACTTATCATAAAAATCATTGCAGGACCATAATACAGGAACATAATTATAAATATCACAGTTATCCAGAAGGTTAGTTGTAAATTCTATGGTATTTTCCTTTGGTATCGGATTACCGTTATTCCATACAGGTATGGCTGCGTACTCGCCGATGATCACACCATATCCCTGATCGGTGAATTTCGTAAGCTTGGCGAACTGATTATTCATCTCCTCATATTCGGACTTAATGCCCCATGAAGCCTGGGTCTCCGCTCCGCAGTAATTCCATGGAGTATAATAATGAACAGATACGAGGAGTTTTCCGTTTGCTGTATCTGTCGGCATCACAAATCTGTCATCAAGAGTCTTGTCAAAATCCGTATTATATCCGGCTATAAGCAAAAACCTGTCATCATTATTGCCACCGGAATTTCGGATGATATCGACGAAATTCTGATTTATTGTATTGGTCATCTCATACTGCTGACTCTCGGTTAATGAACCCGAATCACTCCAGAGAGCATTATTATTAAGGGAGTTTCCGAGTTCCTCATTAGCAGACTCAAATATGAGCATATCAGAATAATCCTTAAATCGCTCGGCTACCTGTTTCCACATTGACTCATACAGATCAAAAGCTGCCTGAACGGTTGTATCATTCGATGAGCCAAACATTGCCCACCAGCCTTTATCCCAGTGATCGTTGATTATGACAAACATATCTGCATCAAGGGCATAATTAACTATCTCCTCTACCCTGTCAAGATATGCACTGTCGATAGTATAATCCCCGTTTTTATAGTCCATCATATTTGTCCAGGCCACAGGTATACGTATAGTATCAAATCCGCAGTCTTTCATACCCTGAATCATCTCAGGTGTTGTCACCGGCTGTCCCCAGTATGTCTCATAAGCTGATACGCTTAAATCAGTGGCAAGGTCCTGTCCGGTTGCTTCCATCGTATTACCAAGGTTTATTCCGTTTCCAAGATATTTTGAAAACTCCGGTGCATCCATCTCAGTAAAGTCCATATCCGAGAATCGTGTCAAAGTGTCATTTGACACACTTGTTACCTGTCCGTCATCTGATGATACTGTCAGTTCATTAACCGGTCCGCACCCGAAAAGAAATACGGATAAAAACATACTAACAACTGACAATGATAAAACTGTGCTTATTTTTTTCATAAGTTTACTCCTAAAAAAATACAATTATAAATCAGATGTACAGATATACCATCTCGGTCTCATACGTGTTTCCGTAATAATCCTCGAGGATATAGTAAAGATATGTACTGTCATCGCCCAGTTCAATATCATCTCTTGTGATTACTGCATCAGCGTATGTAAACGGAGCATTATTATCAAATATATATCCCGTATCTTCCTCTGTGTAATATACATAATAAATCAGGTCAATCTCATCATCATCATTAAACGAATACATCTGGTCAGATGTGATCTCATCATTTACGGCATCATAGTCATAATATCCGAGGATCATTCCGTCTGTATAATCCTGATCAAAATATACGAGCATTACAGAATCTGAACCGTTTACAGTACAGTATACATATCCGTACTCAGCCCAGTCTCCCGTCTCCTCGTCATAATAGTAATCTACACAGTCATAGTAGCAAAATTCATCATTTAAAAATACCCACTCATCAGGATCTACGATCATAAGATTGCCATCATCATCAAACTCACTGTGATAACATGAGCCGAGACACCATACACTCTCGTCATCGATCTCTACATAAGTGCATACGGCGATTGAGTAGATCATATCCCACTCATCTTCCTCAAGGGTGAGTCCGAAATATCCTCCAAGGTCAAATACTTCGAGTTCTTCATTTTTCTTGCCGGCGCCCACATAATAGTCAGCAGATGATTCTCCCGAATCTACGTACCAGTCACCTGTATATACTCCAATATAATCAGGCGCGAAATAATCAAAAAGTCTGCTGGCAAACTTATCATAGAAATCAAGTATCTCCTCATCATAGCCGAGAGTTACCAGCGATTCCCTTCCCTCATCATAATAATCAAAGTAATCATAAGGAGAATATGCTGTAATACCATGGCCGTAATTAATATCACTCTCTGTATAAACTACCGCATTTACAACCGAGTTAAATAAAGGTGTGGCATAATCGGTATCAAACTGGGTACAGAGAGTACACAGATCCACAGAATCAGTTCCTTCATAATATCCGCAGTTGCCCCTGGCTGCATAATAGTTCTCATATTCTCCGTTATCCACGGCATCCGCAACAGATGCTATATAATCCACATATGCATCGTATACTTCATCAATCTTGGACAGTTTGATGACGGACATGGATCCGACAAGCCCCTCTTCATCCAGGGAATCCATATAATCAGATACAATTGTCTCACAGTAATCCTGTACGAGATATTCAAGTTCGGAACTGGTCTCATTAATCCAGTCTGTATAATAAATACCTATACCGTTTACATAGCTCTCGGCTGCAACCATATAGTCTGCATTATCCATGATTGACAGTGCGACCTCAAGAGTACACATATTACATGCGTCAAATACGATAGCGCCAAAATGTACTCCCGCATCGTCAAGTGCCTGACCAATCTCTACATCCACAAGATAATCGTCTGGAAATACCTCGTCATAACCAAAGCCTACTGGTATACCACCACCGTGATCCCAAAGAACCAGGACATACTCCTCCGCAGGATATTCCTCTGCAGCAAATGTAACGAAATCTGTAAGAGCGTCCGGTGTACTCATGCTCATCTTGCCAAGGTTATCAAGTTCCGCAAGTTCACCATCCTCAATATGAAAACGCTGTACCTTTTTATTTGAAATACCATCCATATACCAGTACTTGGTACCGCCTGTCTGGATGACGATATTTACATTTTCATATTCGGCATCCAGCATCTCTTCAAGATCTTCTGTTGCTGCACCGTAGTCACTCTCAAGATTGCTTCCGATCATATAGACCATGATGGTCGTACTTCCTGCCGGTGTTCCCAGCTT
>DFKO01000080.1:0-314 GCA_002373855.1 Lachnospiraceae bacterium UBA3643 | reverse complement strand
GACGTACTGTTGCCCTTTTTTGCCTTGGCCAGTTCATCATCAAACTCACTCTTTTTAAGAAAGAAAAATACGGTTACAAAAGCTGCAAAAGCCACAGCAGCAAGCGCTATAAGCACTGCTACTATGACTCCTTTACTCTTAACAGGCTGTCCGCAAGTAGGACATTCCTTTATTCCCTTTGGCACTATCTGCCCACAGTTTTTACAGTACATTTATTATCCCAACCTTAAACTGAAAATTAATTCATACATTTATTATTTTAAAGTAATTCATTTTGAGTGTAAATAATTATTGTAACAGTCATATCTTATTGA
>DFKO01000057.1 GCA_002373855.1 Lachnospiraceae bacterium UBA3643 | reverse complement strand
CCGGGGCCGTTTGATATGGCGATGGCATCAACTGTATCAAGATCAAGTTCCGTCATCTTCCTGACCTCATCAAGCATGGGCAGGAGTGTCTGCGAATGAGTCTTTTTATAATCAATCGTATATTCCGCTATGAGCCGGTCTCTGTCCGCAACGGCTATCGATGCAGTCAGTCCCGATGATTCTATTGCAAGTATTTTCATAATCTTAATTCTGTCTGTTTTTTACTGTGATCCTGCGGTAGTCAAATCCTTTTTCAAGGTCTTTTTCTATGAGTATCTCCGTGCGTTCCTCCGGCAACAGGCCGGATATCATCTCAGCCCACTCGATGACGCATACACCTTCTCCGTACATGTAGTCATCAAGGCCTGTCTCATACATCTCGCTCTCATCCTCTATCCTGTATACATCAAAATGATACAGTGGCAGTCTCCCGCTCTCATAGATCTGAACAATCGTAAAAGTAGGAGAGTTGATATAATCGTCTATCCCAAGTCCCCTTGCAAGTCCCTGCACAAATACGGTTTTGCCGGTGCCGAGGTCTCCGGTTAACGTGATGACCTGTCCGGGTACGGCTTTACTGCCGATATTTTCTCCAAACTTAAAGGTATCTTCAGCGGAGAATGTTTCTTTTATGACAATATTCTCCATTAATACTTTATCCTCATCTTTGACGGCTCAACGTACTTTGCCACAACCGCAATGACGGCCGGGAGATTATCCCCAAGCTGTTTTCTCGGAAGTATGGATCCGTTGTTTTTACCTGTATATATGACGATGCTCTGTTTTGTCGATACAACCTTTGTCACGCTGTCCCAGCCTGCGGCAGAGGACTGATCATCCTGGCTGACCGTGATGCCGTCTTTATCCAGTCTGTAATGAAAAGGCTTTTTATACATATCACTCATCTGGACGAGCTGGGCCGATCTGATCTTAAGGTTAATGGGCAGATACACAATAAGTACCATTCCGAATATCAGATACAGAGTGTAATGTGTACACAAAAAGACAATGATGCCAAGAGCACCCATGCACGTACCGATCAGTCCGCTTGCACCGGTATAGGCATGACTGATCAGATAGTCATAAAGAATATTGCTGTCTATCATCACGTCAAACTCGGCAATGCCGGTATTGTCATCATCGTCATTATTTACATCCTGTATCATATTTTCTTCTGACATAAATCGTGGTCTCCAAAATGGTTTTGCAAAACACTAAACCTTGTTTTATTAAATATGTCCGGGCACAAAATATTGTCCCATTTAGACATAGACATACAAGGTATATGATACCAAAAAAAGCTGTATATGGCAAATTAACACCGGAAAAAATAATGATGTATAATACACATGAAAATCTTTGATCTGCGGGGATATACAGATGGAAAACATAATAATAGATTCATCAATGATAAAAACATATGCCTGTCTGGAAACACTGTGTGAAAACGCAGGGAAAACAGAGGATTTTAAGACTGTGCTCTGGGCCGGACTCCTGGCAGACAACGGTCTCATGGATGAGTTTATATATTATTTGGAAAACAAAACGGTAAAAGACAGTCTCAAGATAAGAGGCTACTCTCTGACCGATATGTACGTATACTGTCTTGGCAGATACAACCTCTACAGCGGGGACCTCGGAAAAAATACGGCCTCCTGCAATAAGGAGGCCATGATACTTGATGCTTTTATGTGTATGCACAGATTAAATGCCGAGCCGGATGTATTTATAAAAATACTTAATGAAGGTCGGGGGATGGACCGGATGTAAGCTTTACTATCTCTGTAAGCAGTCTGCCGGCTACCTCGTCCTTGCCCATGATGGGCAGTTCACTTACAGAATCCTTTGTGATGATCGTAACCACATTCGTATCGGTGCCAAATCCGGCTCCCTCTACTTTAAGATTGTTTGCAACGATCATATCAAGATTCTTTTTTGCGAGTTTCGCTCTGGAATTTTCAAGCATATCCTTTGTTTCCATGGAAAAGCCGCATACAAAAAGGCCTTCATGGCGATTCTCTGAAACCCATTTTAAAATATCATCCGTGCGTTTTAACGGGATGCTCATATCATTGTCAGACTTTTTGATCTTGTCATCGGCATAATCTGCCGGTGTGTAATCAGCTACCGCAGCAGACTTGATCAGTATATCGGTGTCAGGCACCGACTCTTTCACTGCCTCAAACATATCCTTTGCAGACCTGACATTTACCATTTTTACAAACGGAACAGGTGCAAGAGATGTCTCACCTGAGATAAGAGTCACTGTCGCTCCCCTCAGCATTGCTTCTCTTGCTATGGCATATCCCATCTTGCCTGTTGAATGATTTGTAATATATCTGACAGGGTCGATGCTCTCTTTTGTCGGTCCGGCAGTGACAGTTATATTTTTGCCACTTAGATCCTTATCCCTTGCAATCTCACGGCAGATATAGTCCACGAGCACCTCAGGCTCCGGCATCTTGCCGCTGCCGGTATCTCCGCATGCAAGATAACCGCTTGCAGGTTCAATTACTTCAAATCCGTAATTCTTAAGCTTTTTAATATTATCCTGTGTGACAGGATTCTCAAGCATGGCGGTATTCATGGAAGGTGCAACAATCTTTTTGCACTTTGCCGCAAGGACTACCGTGGTCAGCATATCATCTGCAATGCCTCCAGCCATCTTGGCGATCACATTGGCAGTGGCAGGTGATATCAAGATTACATCCGCAGCCTTTGCAAGCGAAATATGCTCCACATTAAATTCGAAATCACGATCAAATGTATCTGTATGACACTTATTGCCCGTCAAGGTCTCAAAGGTAAGGGGCGCAATAAACTTTGTGGCATTTTCAGTCATGATCACATGAACTGTTGCACCCGCCTTTTTAAGGGTGCTTGCAACAGATGCCATCTTGTAAGCCGCTATGCCTCCGCTTATTCCAAGAAGTACACATTTTCCGTCTAATCTCTCCATGAGGTACCTCCTACATGTCTGTAAGTAAACCGTGCTTTTCGTATGATGTCACTCTAGATACTTTATTGTCATCGTCAACAAAAACAACCGTGGGTTTAAACTCCTTTGCTTCCTCAGGTGTCATTGATGCAAAAGCCATGATAATGACCTTGTCACCGGTGCTGACATATCTGGCAGCCGCACCGTTAAGGCATATAATACCGGAGCCGGGCTCACCTGCTATGGTATATGTCTCGAGTCTGCTGCCGTTGTTGACATCAACTACCTGTACTTTCTCATACTCCATGATGCCGGACTTTTCAAGCAGTTTGCGGTCGACGGTGATAGAGCCTACATAATCAAGCTCTGCCTGTGTGACTGTTGCGCGATGGATTTTTGCTTTAAGCATATCTATGTTCATCAAATGTCTCCTTATGAATGATTACTCTGTGATAAAGTTGTCGATGAGTCTTGTCTTGCCGATATATACTGCCATGGCAAAGAGGACAGGTGCTTTGATCTCATGGACATCTGCCATTGTAACAGCATCCACGGAAGATACATAATCAATCTTTGCAAGAGGTTCTTTCTCAATGATATCCTTCATCATGCCAACTACTGTATCTGCATTTTTCTCTCCCGCCTTTACCATATCCATGCCGGCAAATACTGCTCTTGAAAGGCAGAGAGCTGCCTGTCTCTCAGCATCATTAAGATATGTGTTTCTGGAAGATTTTGCAAGACCGTCAGCCTCTCTGACAATAGGGCATCCGACTATCTCTATTCCGTAGGACAGATCCCTGACCATACGCTTTATAATAGCAAGCTGCTGGGCATCCTTTTGACCAAAGAATGCCTTGTCGGGAAGGACAATATTAAAGAGCTTTGAAACCACGGTGCAGACTCCCCTGAAGTGAATGGGTCTTGTCTTGCCGCAAAGCTGCTTTGGCATATCATCAAGAATCTCCACATAAGTATCCGTTTTGCCGTTGCCGTCAGGATACATCTCATCTACGGAAGGGTAAAATACCATATTGCAGCCGTGCTCCTTTAAAAGCGCACAGTCATGCTCAAAATCTCTCGGATATGATTCAAGATCCTCTCCGGGTCCAAACTGTGTAGGATTCACAAAATCAGATGCAACTACCCTGTCGCACATCGATACTGCCTTGTCCACAAGGGATGCATGACCTTCATGAAGATAACCCATTGTAGGCACCAGACCTACCGTGAGTCCTTCCTTTCTCCATGCACTCACCTGATCTCTCACTTCCTTAACTGTCTTTGCAATTATCAGTTCTCCCATTTTCATAATCCTCCAAATTAATTATATTTTTTATCGAGTCCTGCGAGAAATTCATCACTGCAGTCACTCTTGGCATATGTATGCTCGGGAGCAGGGAACGATCCTGCCTTTACTTCCTCATCGTAACTCTTAAATGCGTTAATCATGGCATCGCCTATCTCCGCAAAATGTCTTGCAAACTTGGGGCTGACACCTCTGGTGATACCTGCCATATCCTGCCATACCAGAACCTGACCATCACACTCTGATCCTGCACCGATACCGATCGTAATGATATCAAGCTTTTTGGTAATCAGTGCTGCAAGCTTTGGCGGTACGCACTCAAGGACTACCATAAATGCACCGGCCTCCTGAACCGCAAATGCATCCTTAAGGACTCGCTCTGCGTTGGCCTCTCCTTTTCCCTGGACCTTAAATCCGCCAAATACATTGACAGACTGAGGTGTCATGCCGATATGGGCACATACCGGGATACCGCTGTCAACAATAGCTTTGATCTGGCCTGTAACAGCTGCGCCTCCCTCTAACTTAACTGCATTGGCACCTGTCTCTTTTATGAGACGGCCTGCATTTTCAACTGCCTGGGCCACAGACACCTGGTAGCTCATAAACGGCATATCCATTATGACAAACTGCTCTGTGGCACCACGGACAACGCTCCTGCCGTATACTATCATCTCGTCCATTGTAACGGGCAGTGTTGTATCATATCCCTGCATGGTCATCCCAAGGGAGTCGCCCACAAGGATCGTATCGACATCAGCCTCTTTCATAAGACGGGCTGTAGAATAATCATAACATGTAAGCTGTGAAATACGTCTGCCTTCTTTCTTCATGTCAAGTAAAGTAGCAACTGTTCTCTTTGCCATATCCTTATCTCCTTTTCATAATCAGTAATTAATTAATAATTTTTCCAATTCAGTGAAATCCCTGTCGGGATGTCTGCGCTGTGCCATGGCGACTGCCTGACGTGTTGCTGATGCGTAGAGTTTAATATCCTCCTCGTTATCTCTTCCGTTCAGGCATTCAAGATGCTTTCTCACCGTATCCGCGTCGCCTCTCTCAGCAGGCCCTGTAAGTGCATTCTCGGCTCCTTTTTTTAGCACACTGTCTATATTGCTCACTATGAGAGGCTTTAATGCTCCGAGAGCCTCGCTCTCGGTAAATCCGCACTCTTTAAAAAGCGTGACAGCTTGATTAAGGACAGCACATACAAGATTGCTGGCAGTGGCACATGCCATGTGATACTTTACTTTGTCCGAGGATGATATCTTTAAGGTCCTGATACCAAGGTCAGCCAAAAGCCGCTCCCAGAACGGCAGATACCCTTCATCTCCCTCGATACAAAAAAACGCATCCTTTAAATCCCTGTATGATGTAAGCTTATCGCTTACCGGGAATAACGGATGCAGTGAAAAACCTGATGCGCCATATTCTTTAATGCAGTGGAATGCTTCAGAAGAAGTCATTGCACCGCTGCAGTGGCATATCATCTTACCATTTAATTTATCTTTACCATACGAAACGAGCTTTTCAAACACCGACGAAATCTGGCCGTCCGGAACTGTTAAAAATACAGCATCGCTTTCAGATAGCAGATCCAAAATGTCTCTGAAACATTTCGTCCCTGTAAAATTCGCCGCCTCTGCCGCTGATCCTTCATGCCTGCTATAGTAGCCGGTCACATGGACACCGTTTTCGGCAAACAACTTTCCTAATGAAAATCCAACCTTACCTGCTCCAATAAATCCAATACCAAAATCTTTAATACGGACCACCTCCATTCATATACACTCGGGGTCCGAACGGATTAAAGCCGGGGCTGTCTCATACGGTAACGATGTAAACGGTACAGTTTTGGTCATCAAATACCATCCGTCATATCGTTATGTGATTATATCTCTAACCACCAAATATTATATCGGCATGATGTATCATTTTCAATAGATATCATGACCTACATTATGACCGTTATTTTCATCCCATTCATCAAAAATATCTATAGCAGGATTCTCTTTCAGTTCTTTATAAAAACTGCTATCATAAAAATCTTTTATGGCAGATTCATTTCTGCCGGGACCGTTTTTAACAGTAGTATAAATACTCAGATTAATACGCTTAAAATATTTAAGACCAATGTCTATATCCTCTTTAAGACGGGTTATGGTCTGGCAGTCCATACCGTACATAAGATTGATCCAGTCATAATACCCTGCAATATCTTCGGGCGTCACACCGGGGAGTCCTTTTCTTAAAAGACCCTCTCTGATATTCTCATCAAATGTCTCAACACCGCATCTGAACATTATGGCAATACCTTTTTCATTAAAGAAATCTCTGTAGTATTTATTTGCCTCTCTGTATATGTAATGGCCTTCCAGTATTACAGTCTTTATACCCTTTTCCACGCATGTCTCCCTGATGTAGTTCATGGTCGTAAAAGGGAGTTCTGTATATGAGGCAGAGCATGTAACATCAAGAACAGATGAACCGGCCTCTGCTCCCCGAACACTTCCAAGTACTTTTTTATTGACTGTATCGCAGGCAATAACCGATGAGCTTTTGTCATCCTGATAATCGCAGAAAGTACACTTTCCGTAAGAACATCCAAGAGATACAAGGAGCACGTTTTCTCTCCTTAATGAACTTTTCTCATCAAACTGATACCTAATCAGATCATAAATCATAATGATACTCCCGTGGACTCCTTTGACTCGTCGTCAGATTCCTTTTCAAGCAGGATACCCGATCTCCTGCCAAAGATTTTTGCGATATACAAAAACGGCGTATCGCAGAGTGCAATAAGCATCTCAATTAAAGATCCCGCTATCGCTATCTCGAGACAGTAAAGTATCGGATATGTGCCGACAAATGCAAAAATAGAGAATAAAAAGTTTTCGGTACAGTTGCAGATGATTGTGGAGATATTATTTCTAAACCACATATGCTTTCCGCCTGTCTTTAACTTGATCTTCTGATAAAGGATAACATCACACCAGTTTGAAAGCACAAACATAATACCCGATGCCGCTGTAATCCTGATCGACATGGAAAAGATACTCCTCATGCCGGGATCCACCACATCATATCCGTTAGGCTTAAAGAGTAATGTAAACTGGGCAAAGATAATGTATGCAACAAGGGCTGCCGCAGCAATCTTAACTGCGTTTCTGCTGGATCTGTCGCCGTATTTCTCATTCAGAATATCTGTGGCAAGATATGTGGATGCAAACATCACATTGCCAAGGGCAGTTGATATACCTCCGATATCTACCTGTTTTGAAACCTGAATATTGGCAAATACAACTGCCATGGCCATCCATACAAAAAGGCCCCACTTGCCAAATAATTTGTCCATAAAAAGGACTCCCGAAAAGCATACAATCAATTCAATAATACCTAAAAAAAGATTCATAATATTTACCTCTAATGTTTTCAGGGGGGATTAAAAAAGCTCTGCGAAAAGCGCAGAGCAATCAGAACAATAATATTTCCAATCAGCCCTGGTTTTTTTTAACGACAGGATGGTGCAAACGAACTGTCGGTGTGACTGCAAAACTGCAACCTATGCAATGGTACACTCTGTATCAGATAATGTCAACAACTCATTTATTATTTTTATGATTCTTTATGTTATTCACTACAGCCTTTGCTATAAAGAATATCGCGGCACCTATGGAAGTACCAGTTGTATTCATAATAAAGTCATCTATATCACTGCATCTGTCATAAAACAAAAGCTGGGTAAGCTCAATAAAAAGTGTAAGCCCGGCTCCTGCGAGAACAGTTTTAAGAAATGAATCAACCCGCTTGTAGCATATTGGCCATACGATTCCGACAGGGATAAACATCGCGATATTTCCGATAATATTTATGAGCCAACCCTTATACTTATCAAACATATGAACTACCGGCATAAAATTCACCCTGGGCGGAACGATGCGATCTGAGTCAAATCTAAGGACTCCGATATGACCGTCAACAAGTCCTAGGGGAAAGTATACAAATCTGGCGATCACTATCAGACAAATGTATACGGGTAATAACACAAGTTCCCTCTTTAACGATACTTTTTTATTTTTAATACCGAAAATAATTCTGACAACAAACCATAATACGGAAATGAAAATCAGGACTTCCGGATATGTTATCTCAAAATACATTTTTAAATCTCCACAATAATTATTATAACATGACAGTTTTTTAATTTGCGCAACTTTACGTTTTTTTGTAAAATTTTAGTGTTGCGTTTTTCGCAAACAAAATAATAAAAAGGGAAAAAAGTTAATGAACATCAACGAAACAATCGCAAAAGAACTGGATATAAAAGTGAGTCAGGTAGATGCTACCGTAAAGCTGATCGATGAGGGAAACACCATCCCCTTCATCGCAAGATACAGAAAGGAAGTAACGGGCTCTCTTAATGATGAAGTCCTCCGTAATCTCCATGAGAGGCTCGAATATTTAAGGGGACTCGAGGAAAGAAAAGCGACTGTACTCGCATCCATAGAGGAACAGGGCAAACTGACAGATGAACTGAAGAAAAAGATCGAGGATGCCATGACAATGGTCGCTGTCGAGGATCTCTACCGCCCCTATAAACAAAAGAAAAAGACAAGGGGATCAGTTGCAAGAGAGAAGGGACTTGAACCACTTGCATTATTTATACTGTCGCAGAGTGCCACGGAACCTGTTTTATCTGAGGCAGAGAAATATGTAAACGAAGATAAGGATGTAAAAACTCCCGCCGATGCCATTGCCGGAGCAAAAGATATAATCGCCGAAGATGTATCCGATAATGCAGACTACAGAACATACATAAGAGAGATATCATTTAAAGAGGGAAAGATATCTTCAAAAGCAAAAGATGAAAAAGCAGAGTCGGTATATGAAATGTACTATGACTTTGAGGAGGATATACCTAAAATAGTAGGCCACAGAGTCCTGGCCCTTAACAGAGGAGAAAAAGAAAAAGTCCTCGCTGTCAAAACCACTGCGCCTAAAGACAAAATCCTCGCATATCTCGAAAAGCAGATCATAAAGAATGCAAATGAATATACAGCGCCTCTCCTTAAGGAAGCAATCGAGGACAGCTACGACAGACTCATCGCTCCGTCCATAGAGAGGGATATCAGAAATGAACTGACGGAAAAAGCTGAAGATGGTGCCATTTCGGTTTTTGGCAAAAACTTAAAACAGCTCCTCATGCAGCAGCCCATTGCCGGAAAGACTGTACTCGGCTGGGACCCTGCATTCCGTACAGGATGCAAGCTGGCTGTAGTCGATCCTACGGGAAAGGTACTCGCTACTACTGTCATCTTTCCCACAGAACCTCAGAAGAAAATCGAGGAATCCAAAGCTGTACTAAAGAAACTCATAAAGCAGTATAATGTCGACCTCATATCTGTAGGTAACGGTACAGCTTCAAGAGAATCGGAACTCGTAATCGTAGATTTATTAAAAGAACTGGACAGACCCGTATCATATGTAATCGTAAATGAGGCAGGTGCTTCGGTATATTCCGCAAGCAAACTGGCTACAGAAGAATTTCCCAATTTTGATGTAGGTCAGCGAAGCGCTACCTCCATTGCAAGAAGGCTTCAGGACCCTCTGGCAGAACTTGTAAAGATAGATCCCCAGTCGATAGGTGTAGGCCAGTACCAGCATGATATGAATCAGAAGAAACTCTCAGACGCACTCCTTGGCGTAGTTGAGGACAGCGTAAACAAGGTAGGAGTAGACTTAAACACAGCTTCCGCTCCGCTCCTTGAATATATATCCGGTGTATCAAAGCCGATAGCAAAAAATATCGTGGAGTACAGGGAAGCTAACGGAAAGTTTACAGACAGAAAGCAGCTCCTCAAGGTTCCAAAACTCGGACCTAAGGCATTTGAGCAGTGTGCGGGATTCATGAGGATCACAGGCGGCGACAATCCTCTCGATGCTACAAGCGTACATCCCGAGAGCTATGAAGCCGTAAAACAGATGATGGAAAAGCTCGGTTTTACCGCTGATGATATAAGAGAAGCACAGCGCGTCGCATCTGAAAATGCAAAGCTTGCGGAAAAGCAGGAAAAGAGCAAAGATATAAAAGGAAAAAAAGGAAAGGATAAGCCTTTTGTCGTAAGAAATACAGACAGTGTATTTGGTCAGGCTCTCGCAAATGCATTAAACGGAAGCAATATATCCTTTGATAAGGGTAGTGACAAAAAATCAAATGACAAAAAAACCGATGCAGTTGTAACAGGCAAAGAGACAAAGCTCGACCGTATAATAAAAGAAAAAGCAAAAGACAGAAAAAAACTGGCAGAAGAACTGGGAATAGGTGAGATAACCCTAAACGATATTATCAATGAATTAAAGAAACCGGCAAGAGACCCCAGAGAAGACATGCCGGCTCCCATACTAAGGAGCGATGTCCTCGACATGAAGGACTTAAAGAAAGGCATGATATTAAAGGGAACTGTCAGAAATGTAATCGACTTTGGTATATTTGTGGATATAGGTGTACATCAGGACGGTCTCGTACACATATCTCAGATCACCGACAAATATATAAAGCACCCCCTCGACGTAGTCAGCGTAGGTGACATAGTCGATGTCCAGGTGCTTGATGTAGATATCCAGAAAAAGAGAATATCATTAACAATGAAGATCAAAAAATAATACTTGCATCAACATCTCCGGTAATGCCGGGGATGGAAAATGTACATGTATACTGCCATCCGTGAAGTTTGTACGGGTAGTATAAATAATCCGAATAGTATGCATACCATACAGTCTCGGTAGCAACCTTTGAAGAATCAAGCATATTGAACATGGAATTAAGGTTGCCATAAATCACAGGCTCATAACCCAGCTCCCTTACTCTGTTGCAGAAGTAAAGAACGAGCTGGGTTCTTTCTTCTTTTGAGAGCTGATTGCCTCTGGCTGTACTGTCCTCGACCTTTTCCACATCTATGATAAACGGTCCGCCATAATTATCATAAGGAGCAACTGCATCAAGGAGCATCTGTATCTCCTCGTCTATCTCCGCTTCACTTATCGCCTGGGAGAAGAAATATACACCTGTATTAATACCGTTTGACAGTGCACCGTTTATATTTACATCTGCTTTTTCGTCAGCGACCAGCTTGCCGGTACCGTAGCCTCTGTAGCCTGCTCTGATATAAGCATACTCCACTCCCGCTCCGGCTACTTCATCCCATGCGATATCCCCCTGGTATGAAGATACATCGATGCCCAGATGTCCCACATCAACACCGTTTTCATAAAGCTTTACTTCACCGTTTTCACATACAGTCAGATTATCCCTGTTTATCTGAAGCTCAGGAATATCATGATTGATGGGTTCAAAAACATATCCGCCTGAAGTATTGTAGATCACATACTCCGGATACATCTCCCAAAACAGCGCCATGGAACCTGCCCCGGGCTGACTCATGTAATCTTTTACATAATCATATATCTCTTCCTTTTTATCGGCGGCGCCCTGATCGTATGCAGCCTGTTTCATGGCATCGAGTTCATCAAGGGTGATGGTAACCTCCTGGGATGACATGGACTCCATATATGCAGCCTCTTCCCTCTCCATCTTTCTCTGGGTATAAGCTCCTAAAGCAAGCAGTATCGATACGGACAGAGAGCCTACAGTAATAAGGCACATCGCAATCGTAAACGGCGCCAGAGGATTTCTCCTTTTTGCAGGTTTACGGTCCATGTAATCATCACGCTTTTTACCTGAACTCTGCTGGGATTTCCGACTCTTTTTTCTTTCAGAACCGGATGTTTTATCAAAATCCATTATTTCATCATCTGTATACATTACTCTTTTCCTTTTATTTCACAAAAATATCATAATCATCAAACATGTAATATGATAACATAATATTATGTAAATTAAAAATAACGGAGGTTTATCATGAACGACAGAAATAAATACATAGGCCTTGGCATTATCATCATTGTGATCGGTATCATAGTAACCGTCATTGTAGCGACAAAATCCGCAAGTAATGACGTAAAACAGTATCAAGAACTCCAGCAGTCTGTATCAGATACCGAAGCGATTCAGGAAGAAAC
>DFKO01000091.1 GCA_002373855.1 Lachnospiraceae bacterium UBA3643 | reverse complement strand
AGCGTGGACTTAAGTTAAAATATTTGTTTTACGCATTTTATCCGGTTCACCTGCTTATCATTTATCTGATAACCAGGATGCTCGGATTCTGGACATAATTAACAGGGAGAAGACATATGAAGATTATAGTAGTAGGCTGCGGCAAAGTCGGTATCTCGATCATCGAGCAGCTGTCCCTTGAAAAACATGATGTGACCGTAATTGATTTTAAGGCAGATATTGTCACCGATATCTCAAACCGTTTTGATGTAATGGGATATGTGGGCAACGGTGCGTCGGCAGCTACCCTTGCAGAGGCAGGCGCTTCCGAGACAGAGCTCCTCATTGCTGTCACCGACAGTGATGAGATCAATCTCCTCTGCTGTCTCTTTGCCAAAAAGGCCGGTATCAAGAGTACCATAGCCAGAGTCAGGGATCCGAGATACAGTGAAGAGGTATCTTTTATCAAGGAGGAGCTGGGACTTTCCCTTATATTAAATCCCGATTATGATGCAGCCAGGGAGATCGCGAGACTCATGCGTTTCCCCTCAGCTGACAAGATAGATACATTTGCCAAGGGCCGCGTGGAGCTCCTTAAATTTGAAGTTCTTGAGGGTTCACTCCTTGAGGGTAAGAGCCTCATTGAGATAGGTAAGATCGTGAGCACGGAGGTCCTTATCTGCGCCGTATCAAGGGGCGATGAGGTCATCATACCAAACGGTGTGTTCAGGCTTGAGAAGGGCGATATGATCAATGTCATCGCATCATCTCAGGCAGCCAGGGTATTTTGTAAAAAGATCGGAATCGAGACCCATCAGGTCAAGGACTGTATCATAGCAGGCGGAGGCAGGACAGCATTTTATCTGGCCCAGCAGCTACTCTTATCAGGTGTTGACGTCAAGATCATCGAGTCAGACAGGGCCAGGTGCGAGAGTCTGGCAGAGCAGCTGCCAAAGGCTACCGTTATATGCGGCGATGCCACAAACCAGGAGATACTCCTTGAGGAGGGCATAGAGCAGGCGGAGGGCTTTGTATCCCTGACAGGTATGGACGAGGGCAATATGTTCCTCTCACTTTATGCCAAGAAATGTTCCAAGGCCAAGGTCGTGACCAAGCTCAACTACTTTGCTTCAAATGATATCGTTAAAAACTTTAACCTCGGCAGTATAATTACGCCAAAAAATATTTCGGCAGACCTGGTAGTCAGCTATGCAAGAGCGAGACAGAACTCTATCGATTACGGTGAGAGTAATGTTGAGACTCTCTACAAGATCGTCGATAACAAGGTTGAGGCCCTGGAGTTTGGTATCTCCAAGAACTCCCCTGTAGCGGGCGTGCCGATCCTGCAGCTTAAGTTAAAGCCCGACATCCTGCTCGGATGTATCATCAGGGGCAAAAAGATGCTTATCGTAAACGGCCAGTCGGTGATAAACGAGGGCGATACCGTTATCGTCATTACGACGAGAAAGGGCCTTAAGGATATCAGGGATATACTGGCTTAATTAATCGGAGCAGACAATGAATATAGCATTTATTATTTATATAATCGGATGGGTTATCGTGGTTGAGTCGGTGGCTATGCTGTTTCCGGCTCTCACCGGACTCATCTATATGGAGAGCACGGGACTTTATTATCTCGGAGTAGCCGCCTTTTTTGCGATCATCGGTCTCCTTATCATCAGGAAAAGGCCTGAGAAACAGCAGATATTTGCAAGGGAAGGCTTTGCGGTAGTAGGACTCTCATGGATATTTTTAAGTATCATCGGAGCCCTGCCCCTGTTTATCTCAGGGGAGATACCTTCCTTTACCGATGCGCTCTTTGAGACCGTATCGGGATTTACGACGACGGGATCGAGTATACTGACCGATGTGGAAAAGATGTCACACCCGGGACTCCTATGGAGATCGTTAAGCCACTGGATAGGCGGTATGGGAGTATTTGTATTTATACTTTCCATCATGCCTCTTGCCGGAGGCAGCAATATACATCTGATGCGCGCCGAGTCCCCGGGACCCCAGGTTGGCAAGCTCGTACCAAAGCTAAAGGATACTGCCAAGATCCTCTATACGATTTATGCCACCATGACATTTATCATGTTTGTACTTTTGCTTATAGCCAAGATGCCTGTGTTTGATGCAATCATCACATCGGTAGGTACGGCAGGTACGGGAGGATTTGGTATCAAGAGCGACAGTATCGGCAGCTACAGTGACCAGATCAAATGGATCGTCACCGTATTCATGGCACTCTTTGGTATCAACTTTAACTTTTACTTCTTTATCATTGCAGGCAACTTAAAGGAAGCCTTCAGGATAGAGGAGGTGAGATGGTATATCACGGCCATCCTCATATCCATTGTGATCATTGCATTTAATATACGGGGTATATTCGGTTCCCTGTATGAGTGCTTCAGGGAGGCGGCTTTCCAGGTCAGCTCTCTTGTGACGTCGACGGGATTTGCTACGACGGACTTTAATATGTGGCCGCCACTGTCCAAGATCATACTGGTCAGCCTTATGTTTATGGGTGCCTGCGCCGGCTCAACAGGCGGTGGTATCAAGGTAGTCAGATATGTCATATTATTTAAGGCCATCAAAAACGAGGTAGCTTCATATATCCAGCCAAGGTCAGTAAAGACTGTCACCATGGACGGCAAGCCCCTTGATAAGGATATCATCAGAGGTGTCCTCGTATTTATAGGCGCGTATGCATCGGTATTTTCCGTATCACTTCTGATACTGGCGGCAAACGGCTTTGATATAGTCACAAACTTTACGGCTGTGGTTGCATGCCTTTCAAATATAGGTCCCGGACTTGAGGTCGTAGGCCCTGCAGGCAACTTTGCGGGATTTTCAGACCTGTCCAAGTTTGTACTGATATTTGACATGCTTGCCGGACGACTTGAGATATTCCCCATGCTGATCCTCCTATCACCGAGGATGTGGAAGAAGTTTAAATAAGATTTTTTAAAAAATGAGGTATTATAATGCGACTTGACAAATATCTGAAGGAATCAAGGATAATAAAGCGCCGTACCATTGCCAACGAGGCATGTGATGCAGGCAGGGTACTGGTAAATGACAAGGTGGCCAGGGCATCCCTTGAGGTAAAATGCGGCGATATCATCACTGTGGCATTTGGCAACAAGGAAACAAAGGTGAGAGTCCTCTCGGTTAATCCTTCGATCCATAAGGAAGATGCCGAAAAAATGTACGAATATTTATAAGTTTTTAAAGAAATTTTGTAAAATTGTGCCCGAACAAAATATATACCACAAGATATTGTGGTTTTGCAATTTTGGCGCAAAGCCAATGTTTACAAGGGCTATTGACTTTGTTAAAAGTTGATTTTATTATGTAAACAGAGGGATTTTTCTATATTTATTTCTCTGAAAAATAATCATTAAAAAACCGTATAAAAGGACCGAGAGTATTTTGAGACAGGAAGCAATTTCAGCAAGGACGCGTGGCAGGAAAAGGAATCGCCGGGTTGCATTCAGAAAAAACAAAATAAACATTTCTTCGGGAATCATCATTGTGGCAGTAGCCATCGTATTCTGCGGATTTATGAAGATGAAGAGTGACGACTTAAATGAGACCAAGGCAAAGCTTGAGTCGGAGGTCAGCGCCCTTCAGGTTAAGTACGAGGATGAGCAGGCCAGGACTGAGGAACTGAAGCAGTTTGAAGTATATACCCACACTCAGAAGTATGCTGAGGAAGTGGCCAAGGATGTCCTCGGCTATGTATATGAGGACGAGATTATTTTCAAGCCGGAAGAGTAATTATTATCCGGCAATATATTTACAGAAAAACATGACGCTTCCGGGGTAAGGGGGCGTCTTTTATTTTAGGTATGAATGGATTTCAGGCAAAGATAAAAGAATATATTGAATGCAATAATATGCTTGAAGGAAAGGAACGTATAGTTGTCGGTGTCTCAGGAGGCGCCGACTCAATGTGCCTTTTAAGTGTGCTGTTAGAACTGTGTAAAGGAAAACAGGAGATTTCTGTGATCCATGTCCATCACGGTCTCCGGGAAAATGCCGATGCGGAGGCGGAGTATGTCAGAAAATACTGTGACACAATAAATGTACCCTGCAGGGTGGTAAACGTGGATGTAAAGGGAAAAGCTGCATCGGAGGGATTCTCTACGGAAGAGGCAGCCAGGATACTCAGATATGAAGCTTTTGCAAAAGAAACCGGAGACGACGATGCAGCGGTTATTGCAGTGGCCCACAATATGGACGACCAGGCAGAGACTATGCTCCATAACCTCTTTCGCGGATCATCATTAAACGGACTGTGTGGCATAAAGCCTGTCCGTGACAATATCATCAGACCGTTACTTTGCGTATCAAGGAAAGAGATAGAGGCATATTTATCTGAAAGAGATATTAAATACTGCACTGACGAGAGTAATTTAACAGACGATTATACGAGAAATAAATTAAGGCACAACATACTTCCTTATGTCACCGAAAATATTAACGGGGGAGCCCTACGCAACATGTTTTCCGTATCGGAGGACCTGGCCCTGGCCCATGATTATCTTAAAGGCGAGGTAGACAGAGCATATGCTGATACAGTAAATAAGGGCATGGGCACCCTTGAGATCATCATGGATAAATATGACCTGCTTCATCCGTATATACAGTCAGCCCTCCTCTACAAAGCTTTCGGAGAGATGTCGGGAGCCCTTAAGGATGTGGAGAAAAAGCATATCAGGATCATCGCGGATCTCTTTAATAAGCAGGTAGGCAGGGTGGCAGATCTCCCCTACGGCATTAGGGCAAAGAGGACATACGGCGGCGTATCGCTTCGATATATGGATGAGGTGACGGAAGGTTTATCGGCAGCAGTTGTCATGACCGCTCCCGGCATTTATGACTTTGACGGCAAAAAGGTCATCCTTGAATTAACAGGAGCTGAAAATATTTCGGATACGGACAGATTCAATATAGATACTAACAGTAGTACAAAGTGGTTTGATTATGATAAAATAGATATGTTGTGCGTCAGGTATCCTGATGCCGGTGATTATATCGTCATCTCCGAAAAGGGAGACAAAAAAGATCTTGGCAAGTACTTTAAGGATGAAAAGGTACCCGGGGAAGACAGAAAGCGTATCCCGGTGATCTGCGACGGACACAGTGTCATATATATTTATGGCATGAGGGACGGAGCGGGAGCAAGGATCGATAAGGATACAAAAAACATATTAAAGATTACAGTGCAGTGAGGTGTACTAAATGGAATTAAACATTTCAGTGATGATCTCTGAGGAAGAGATTGATAAAAAGGTACGGGAGCTCGGAGCCAGGATCAGCAGGGATTATGCAGGACGGTCTGTCCATCTGATAGGGATCCTGAGAGGCGGCGCATTCTTTATGTGCGAGCTGGCAAAGCGTATCACGGTGCCTGTCACCATCGACTTTATGTCTGTATCGAGCTACGGCAGCGGTACGGTGAGCTCAGGAGTCATCAAGATTGGCAAGGATACAGACGAGTCCATCGAGGGCAAGGATGTCATCGTGGTAGAGGATATCGTCGATACGGGACGTACCTTAAGCTATCTCCTTGAGATGCTAAAGGGCAGGAAACCTGCATCCATAGCACTCTGTACGCTCCTTGACAAGCCCGAGAGACGTACTCATGAGGTAAAAGTTGATTATACGGGATTTCAGGTACCCGATAAATTCGTTGTGGGATATGGTCTTGACTATGCCCAGAAATACCGCAACCTGCCTTACATAGGAGTTGTGGAGACAGAGGGAGAATAATATTTTATGAAAAAAGGTTTTAATGCTTACTTCTGGATACTCATTCTGATTATCCTCCTGGCGATTTGGATCAGCTATACATCAAGGCCTGATTCAAACAATTCGCTTGAAACGATTTATGATGCCATCGAGAGTCAGGAGATCGAGAGCGTGGTGACCATATATCCGGGCTCTGTATCTCCCACAGGTACTGTGGAGACTGTTATAGACGGGGTAAAGGTTACGGCCCATGTGACCAATGTAGACGATGTGGCAAATATGTGCCTTGAAAAAAATGTGCCGGTATATGTGACCAGTGCCGACGAGGGCAGCTGGATGGATTATCTCATCCCCGTACTTATCGGTATAGGCGTTGTGATGTTTCTCTTTATCCTCTTTACGGGTACAGTCGGCGGAGGCGCCGGCGGTGGCGGCAGTGCTAACAGCCGTATGATGAACTTTGGCAAGAGCCGGGCCCAGAAGATCGATGAGACAAACAAGACATTTAAGGATGTAGCGGGACTTCATGAGGAAAAAGAAGATCTCGAGGAGATAGTAGACTTTTTAAAGCAGCCTGCGAGATATACAGCTCTCGGAGCCAGGATTCCCAAGGGTATCCTCCTTGAGGGTCATCCCGGTACCGGTAAGACGCTCCTTGCCAAGGCTGTAGCAGGCGAAGCGGGAGTACCCTTCTTTTCAATCAGTGGTTCGGATTTCGTGGAGATGTTTGTCGGTGTCGGTGCATCCCGTGTCCGTGACCTCTTTGCTGATGCCAAGAAAAACGCACCCTGCATCGTATTTATCGATGAGATCGATGCTGTGGCCAGACGCCGTGGTACAGGTCTTGGCGGCGGCCATGATGAGAGGGAGCAGACATTAAACCAGCTCCTCGTAGAGATGGACGGTTTTGAGGAAAACTCAGGTATCATCGTCCTCGCAGCCACAAACCGTGTGGATATCCTTGATCCCGCGATCCTCCGTCCCGGACGTTTTGACAGAAAGATTGCTGTCAGCCTCCCTGATGTGAGAGCGAGAGAAGAGATCCTTAATGTACATTCAAGAAACAAATCTTACGCAGAGGATGTAAACCTCTCCGAGATAGCCAGGATCACTGCGGGATTTTCCGGAGCAGATCTTGAAAACCTCCTTAACGAGTCGGCTATAAAGGCTGTCAGGGAAAAGCGTAAGTTTATCGTAGATGAAGATATCAAAAAGTCCCTGATCAAGGTAGGCATAGGTACTGAAAAGAAGAGCCACCTCGTATCAGATAAGGAGAAAAAGGTTGTGGCCTTCCACGAGGCAGGTCATGCCATACTCTTCCATGTACTCCCGGATGTGGGCCCTGTATATGCAGTATCCATTATCCCTACAGGC
>DFKO01000110.1 GCA_002373855.1 Lachnospiraceae bacterium UBA3643 | reverse complement strand
TCCATCTTGTATATATCCTGCATGAAGATATCAAAATCATATGCAATATATACGGCAAACATGATGCAGTATGCAATTGTTCCGTATATAAAAGACTTTATGACCTCTTTGCCGATATAATCGCCTCTGAAATAACTGCCTACAGCCATATTTTTCCGGCCTTCACCGGCTTCATATGACGACAGCTTGGTCATAAGCTTTATTCTCTGTTCACTTAACATTTATTTCCCTTTGACTATGCATCATCCCTGGTATGCATTCTTATGCCGTTTCTTGCATCTGTCCGGTCGGAGTTGCCCGGCTTTGGTCTGTTGGCATTTATCAGGTTCTCAAAGTTTCCTGCTGCTTCCTTTTTGCATTTATCGCAGAATCTTCCGGAAGAAATCTGACATCCGCATCTCTCACAACTTATCTTAACAGGCGAATCATCTGCAAAAAAGAGTCTCTCTTCACGGATCCACTGCTTTACAAGCTTCGGCTCCACCTCACACTCCGCGCAAATCTCGTCCATACTTGCTTTCTTATTGTCCTGGACAAACTTCTTGACTTTCTGGAATACGGCTTCCTCTTCCTCTTTACATGCAGGGCAGATTTTGTTGCCCGTTATGTAATTAAACATTCTTCCGCATTTTTTACAGTTAATTATACCCATAACAGTAACTCCCTTTTTACATTTACCTCACATGGAGGCCCCGGACGATAAACAGACAAAATAAACATCCCTTGCCCCTGCATCCTTTAGCACAGCGGCAACGGCGTCTATTGTACTGCCTGTAGTATAAATATCGTCTACTACTACTATTGTATCTAATTTTACATCATTAGGGGCCACAATAAAAGCATTTTTGAGATTTATTTGCCTCTGATGGGCATCAAGTTCCTTCATCGGAATCGTATTTTTTGTCCGTTTTACCAGATTTTCCGCAAACGGGATACCAAGTTCACGGGCAAGTCCTGATGCCAGCAGAGCGCTCTGATTGTAGCCTCTTTTTGCCATTCTCTTTTTGTGAATCGGTACGGGTATGATCACATCGGGATCCCACTCCCTTATCGTATCCCCGAGATAATGAGCCATGGCTTTTCCGTAATAATCCGCATACTCGCTCCTGCCACTGTACTTAAACCGGTATACTGACTTTCTGATGCTTTTATACTCATAAACAGACCTTCCTTTAGTGAAAAAGTGCTTTGACCTCTTACAGTCTTTGCAGAGTTCCTCGCTCTCATCTCTTAAAGGTTTTCCGCATTTGCAGCACACCGGGCCCCTGACCACTCTTAATTTTCCGATGCATCCCGGGCATATCATCTTACCATACCCCGGTGGCCTGTCACATACGACACACCTTCTCGGATACAATAGTTCCTTTATGCTTTCAATTATCCCCCCGAATAACACTATTATTACTGTCCCATCCTTTCGATCATACACTCATCCAGTGACGTATATCTGTACTGTATCATATCATTTTTAATCATGGCTTCCACTGCCCTGCTGCTGCCTATCATTATCACACATTCCCTAGCTCTTGTGATACCTGTATAGAGCAGATTTCTGGTGAGGAGTACCTCCGGTCCCGACAAGATTGGGATTACTATGACAGGGTACTCGCTTCCCTGGGATTTGTGGATCGTTATGGCGTAGGCAAGCTCTAATTCCTCCAGATTCTCATATGAGTAGATTACTATCCTGCCGTCATCAAACCGGACAATGAGTTCTTTTGTAAAATTGTTGATTTCCTTAACTATCCCTACATCACCGTTAAATACACCTGCTCCTTTTTCTTTCGGTATGTTGTAACTGCCGATTATCTCCCATTCAAGCTCATAATTGTTTTTTGTCTGCATTACCTTATCGCCGGTTCTAAAGACGGTATCACCAAAGACTATTTCCCTCTTTTCGCCTGACGGAGGATTCATGCGAAACTGCAGCTGTCTGTTGAGTTCCACTGTACCAAGGAGTCCTTTTTTCATCGGCGTCAGTACCTGGATTTCCATAGGATCAATGTTAAACTCCCTGGGCACATTATCGGTTATCAGCTTTTCCGCATAATCGGTTATTACCTCGGGCCGGTCCTTTTCAAGCATAAAAAAATCCCTGTATTTTTTCGAAAAATCTATTACCTCTCCGTTTTTGACCATATGTGCATAGTTTATGATATGGCCGTTTTCGTCCTGCCTGTAAATCTTTTCAAGGCACAGGGACGGTATACATCCGCTCTTTATCAGATCACTTAAGACCTGGCCGGGACCGACCGACGGCAACTGGTCACAGTCACCTACAAGTATCAGCTTCATACCCGGAATTGTTGCGCTGATAAGTGCGTGAAAAAGATGGATATCAACCATACTCATCTCATCAACTATTACTGCGTCGGCTTCTATCGGATTATCTTCATTTTTCTCAAAATAACTGTCAGCACCTGATTCTTCCACACGACCGTTTACCTCAAGGAGTCTGTGGATAGTCTTTGCCTCATATCCCGTAGTTTCCTCCATGCGCTTTGCAGCCCTGCCCGTAGGCGCCGCCAGATAAAACTCTGTCCCCTGCATGGTGAGCATCGCAAGTATGACCTTTATGATAGTGGTCTTTCCCGTTCCGGGACCTCCGGTCAGCAAAAAAACACCGTTTCTCATACAGTCAAGGACTGCTCTCCTCTGGGTATCATCGAGTCTGATACGTACGCTGTCCTCGGCCTCCCTGATCCTAGCCAGTATGTAATCGTTGCTCTCATTTTCAAAAGGATCATCATACGATTCGATGAGTTCAGAGAGTTTTTTGGCAACCTTTTTTTCTTCACGATAATATGACATCAGATATACAGCCGTGTAATCATCATGTCTGACCGCCTTTATCCTGCCATCTATAATGAGTGCTTCTATCTGATTTTCAATTAAACTCCTGTCTGTTCCAAGAAGCTGCCCGGCCCTGTCAATAAGCTTATCCATGGGATAAAAACAGTTGCCGTCCACCGATGCCTGCAGCAGTACATGGACAATCCCGCATCTGGTACGATATTCGCTACTCATACCTATACCGGCCTTTGCCGCAATATCATCGGCATACTTAAAACCTATCCCGTTTATATCCTCAACCAGTTTGTACGGATTTTCTTCTATGATCCTTCTTGTCCCTTGTCCGTACTTTTGATAGATCTTATTGGACATGCCGGTTGATATACCGAGCCGCTCGAGATACATCATGATGTCTCTCACATCTCTCTTTGCTTCAAGCTGGGCGCCTATGTCATAGGCTTTTTTTATCGATATACCCTTTACCTCTGCCAGTCTCTCGGGTTCGTCTGTTGCTATCCTGAAAGTATCGTCTCCGAAAGTCTGGACTATCCTCTTTGCCAGGGCTTCTCCGACTCCTTTTATCGCACCGCTCCCGAGATATCGCATCACAGCTATCTTATTTTCAGGTGGAAGTGATTTGATCGACTTTATCTTTAGCTGCCGGTTATAAATGGGATGTACGACAAAATCGCCCTCTACCTCGACGGATTCACCTTCTCCAAACCCTCTCACTACGCCGACACAGACTACGGGGCCGTCATCTGTCTTTACTGTCATGACGGTAAATCCCGTATCCTCTTTGTGAACTCCGATATGATCGATATATCCGGTTACTGTATCCATAAAAAATCCTTTTTCCGTGCGTAAACTACATAAAACGGTCTGCATCACTTTGGATACAGACCGGTAATCACATAAATCAGATAATTAAATTAATTCTCCGAATCGTTTTCGGCGAAAAGTTTCTCAATGTCGATGGTGTTGGTCCTCTTCATCTGCTCATACATCTGCATTGCAAGAGAATTCTTTGATGTGCTTGTCTGCTCAGTCATATCGGATGCGACCTTGCTCACCGCACTGTCCATAAAGTAATCTACCATCTGGGAATTGCTCTCTTCTTTATCTTTAAAAACATCTGCAGTCTTTTTCATCGAATTAAGGACCTGCTCCCAGAGATAACTCTCAAATTCCTTGCAGGCAGACAAAAGCTCATCATCAGTCTGAGCTGCCGATGCTTTATTTTTAAGTTCATCCGTTGCCTTGTTTGATGCTATGTCGGATGCATATTGTGAAAGTGAAGAAATATTCATCATATCCATGATTATGCACTCTTACCCTTTATTATCTCTTTAACTGATTGGCCTGCTCCATCATCTCATCAGATGTAGTGATAGCTTTTGAGTTTGCCTCATATGCACGCTGGGCCACGATGAGGTTGACCATCTCATCGGCGAGTTGGACATTCGATCCCTCTATATATCCCTGGGCTATCTTACTCTTTGTGACATTTTTTGAAGTAGATTCGTTAATGGCATTGCCGCTGGCTGCCGTCACCTCATAGAGGCTGGCATCATGTTTCTCAAGTCCGCTCGGATTATTAAACTGCCAGAGACCGATAGTCATACCAAGTGACTTGGGATTGCCTGTCTCATCTGTGTAGAAGAGTTCTCCGTCAGACGATGCCGTAATCTCGCTGGCCGTCAGATCCGACTTGAATGTGATGGGTTTGCCCTTGGTATCAAGTACAGGCTCACCTTCCGTGGTGGTGAGTGCCAGTCCGTTTTTCTGGATGGCAATCTGGAAATTACCGTTACGGGTATAATATGTATTGCCGTCGGCGCCTTTTATACCAAAGAAGCCTTCACCGCTTATTGCGAAAGCAAAGTTGTTTGTTGATTCATAAAATGATCCCTGAGTAAAGATCGTGGTGATCGATGAGTTGCGCACACCGAGTCCCACCTGGGAATTAATAGGCTTTTCTTCTCCGTTGGCCGATGTAGTCCTGGTCTGGAGTTCCTGATACAACAGGGATTTGAATTCATTCTGGCTGGTCTTGTAACCTGCAGTATTGATATTTGAAATGTTGTTTGAAATAGTATCCACAGCTGTCTGCTGAGACTTCATACCTGTTGCTGCGGACCAAAGTGATCTTACCATACGGAAACCTCCTTATCTGTCATAAACGATTAAACCTTACCGAGCTGGTTGGCTGCTATGTCAAGTGATGAATCAATGGTCTGTATCACCTTCTGGTTTGATTCATACTGACGGGAAACAGAAATCATCTCAACCATCTCTGACACGATGCTGACATTGGATGTCTCAAGGTATCCCTGGAACACCTGACAGTCTCTTGCATCAAAAGCGGTGGCTCCGTCCACCGGAACATAATAGTTTTCACCAAAATGCTCCAAATAATTATAATCCTCAAAATCGGTAATCCTGATCGTGGCTACTTTTGTGCCGTTCTGGGTGATGCTACCGTCTTTGTCGACAACTACTTCAGCATTTGGATCAAGCTTTATATATCCTCCGTTTGTACCGAGGACATAATCACCGTCCTGGGTGACTAAAAATCCGTCTGTATTCACACTGAAATTACCGTCTCTTGTATAAAGAGTCGATGTTTCCCCTGATTTATTGGTATATTCAATCGCGAAAAAACCTTTGCCTCCGAGGGCGAAATCATAGGTATTGTCTGTGATCTGGAAGGATCCCTGTGAATAATCGGTATATCCCTCTCCTATTTTGACACCGGGATTTGCCCTGCCTATACGCTGGGCGAAATTTGCCGGAATAGAATCATCCTTGATCTTATCAACCAACATCGAGTCAAATGACTGGGAGGTAGCTCCCTCTTTTTTGAATCCGATAGTATCGGCATTTGCCAGGTTGTTGGTAAGTACATCCATGCGGTTCTGTTCATTCAGCATACCTGTGTATGCCGTGTAAAGACCTTTTACCATAAATGTCCTCCTTTATGAACTCCCCGCCTGTGACAGCTATCCTCTCTCTCCTGCAAGGAATTCGATATAATGTCCCGTACCTATGGCCACGCATGTCATAGGTTCGTCAGCCGTCATGGTGTTGATATGTGTCCTCTCCTCGATCAGTTCCTCAAGTCCGCGGAGCATCGCACCGCCTCCCGTCAGAACTATACCTCTGTCTACGATATCGCCCGCAAGCTCCGGAGGAGTCTTTTCAAGGACATGACAGATAGTATCAAGTATCTGGGATGTAGTCTCTTTAAGGGCTTCCTGGGTCTCATCCGATGAAACCTTTATGGTCTCAGGGAGTCCTGTTACGAGATTACGACCTTTTACATCCATATAATCGGCTTCTGCACGCTTAAAAGCTGTTCCGATATTTATCTTAATATCTTCTGCAGTACGCTCTCCGATAAGAAGATTGTACTTTTTTCTCATATATACGACAATCGCATTGTCGAAATCATCGCCGGCTATCTTGATGGATTCACTGACTACGGTACC
>DFKO01000004.1 GCA_002373855.1 Lachnospiraceae bacterium UBA3643 | reverse complement strand
TGTCTTTTTTTGCAAGCATACGGCGAATGCCGCGACAACGAGGGATGCGAAGCATTCCGAGTCTGTCGGCATGGCGTATTTACAGCGCGACATGAGCAAGGCACGAAGTGCCTGCGAATGGCATCGCAGTATACGACTTATTAAATCAGGATAATCGCTAAAAATGAAGAATTCTGCAATTTTGAATATTATATCTCTGATTTGTAAAAATCATTAAAACAGATATAATAAGGATACTGACTTAGTCAGGATTAAACGAAATGAAAACTTAAATATGAAAGAACTGACATATTCCAACTTAAAACAACTGAATCCGGATTCATATATTCTGATCGATACACGGGATCCCGGAAGCATCCTGTACGGAATGATTCCCGGGGCGATTCATATAGCGGAAAAGGAACTATATGATGATCTTGCGCGGTATGCAGGAGAGTTTGATCCGCAAAAGGAAGTAATCCTGTACTGCCAGCGGGGTGTCCGGTCCGTCGAACTGGCAAAGGCCTTTGAGGAACAGGGCCGGGAATGCAGCAGCCTGTCCGGTGGTTATCTGGCATATCTACGGGATGCCGTATCATCTGATGATGAAAACGGCGAGATACGGCCAAAAGCTGAGGACAGTATCAGGCAAAAATACCGCCCCCGGCTTTTAGAGCCGTTTTCAAAGGCATGTGAACAATACGAGCTCATCAGCGAGGGAGACCATATCGCTGTCTGTATTTCCGGTGGCAAGGATTCCATGCTTATGGCAAAATTATTTCAGGAGTTTCAGACACTCAGCCGTGTCAGTTTTGATTTGACATTTTTGGTTATGGATCCCGGATATAATGCTGACAACAGAAATCTGATCGAGCACAATGCCCGGGTGCTTGGTATTCCCATTACGATATTTGAAAGCGATATTTTTGACGCTGTAGATACGGTTGAAAAGAATCCATGCTATCTTTGCGCCAGAATGCGCAGGGGATATCTTTATAGTCAGGCAAAAGAACTGGGATGTAATAAAATCGCACTTGGACATCATTATGATGATGTGATCGAGACGACTCTCATGGGACTTTTGCATGGCGGTCAGGTACAGACCATGATGCCAAAACTCCGCAGTACGAGTTTTGAGGGTATGGAACTTATCCGGCCTATGTACCTGATCCGGGAGGAAGATATCTGTAATTGGAGAGACTATAATAAGCTGCATTTTTTGCAGTGTGCATGCCATTTTACGGAAACCTGTTCAACCTGCCACGAGGACGGGACAACTGCTTCCAAGAGGCTTGAAACGAAAAAACTGATTGCAAAACTGAAAAAAACAGATCCGCAGGTGGAGGCCAATATCTTCAGCAGTGTATCAAACGCAGATCTGACCTCTGTAATTGCATACAAGGAAGATGGTGTAAGGCATCATTTTTTGGAAAATAATACTTTTCTTTAAAGGCAACATCCTTGCCATAGGTACAATCACAGGTACATACACAACAGGAGACAGATGATCATGAACGATAAAAAATTCAGAATATCAAGGAATAAGCGTACGGCGGCAACGTGGATCATGATTTTGGGGTTTATATGCACCCTTTTGATTCTGACAACAATTGATGATATAAACGAAAATTATTCTCTGTGTTTTTTGATAGCTGCCGTTGTTGCAGCAGGACTTGCTTTTCTCGGAACATTATTGGTTAAAGAATATTATCTGCAGATATTTGATGACGGTTTTGAACTCACAAAAGGCAAAAAGGTGACAAAATACCCTTACTCAGCTTTTGCGGGCTCTGAGGTAAACAGGCATTATCTGAATGGTATATATACAGGTACATCCCGTGAGATTTGTATCAGGGAAGCATCCGGAATAAAAAGAGAGATTAATGCCAACAGCTTATCAAAGGCAAAGTTTGCAGAGGTTGTATCATATCTTGACCGGACGAAGTATACGGAGTCACTTAATATGGAAGCGGCTGTCGAATATTTTAAGGAAAGACATGATCTGACTGTCCCCAATGAGAGCATAATCGGGGCCAATAAAAAAGACGTGATCATCAGAAATTCATTCGTCGCAGGTCTTTTCATAGCGTTTCTTGTTGCACTTATTTATTATCTTGTGATAGATAACGATTCGGTGCTTGCCATGGTGATCTTTATAATATCAGGCATTGCCGCAGTGCTTATGTTGTTTACGGATACTGTTCCCGACATACTTAATTATAAAAAGATAAAGAATCTTCCGGCGCGTATAGGTGTAGACAGGTATTCATTAAAGATGGACGATAAAACATTCGGGGCAGATGATGTTCTTAATATTTCCATGGTACCGGCTAACTATGAGATTCTGCCAAGGGAGATGATAATTATTAATAAGTCCGGTGAAAAGTACGAGTACGGATTTGGCAAGATAGATTACAAAAACAGACGGACATATTCGGAATATGGCAGAGTATATAATACTCTGGAACTCTGGTGTATCGTAAACAATATTAAATTCATGAAGATTCTTGGATAATATTTATGGAAGAAAAGCAGCACAAACGGAGAGTTCACTACTCCGGAAAGTATCCCAAAAAGTTTGAGGAAAAATATAAGGAAAAAGATCCGGAGAAATACAGGGAGACTGTAGAGCGCGTGATATCAAAAGGTTCTACTCCCGCAGGTATGCATATCTCAATAATGGTAAATGAAATACTCGATTTCCTTAAGATA
>DFKO01000203.1 GCA_002373855.1 Lachnospiraceae bacterium UBA3643 | reverse complement strand
TTTTGGCAGTACTCATAATACTCCTTGGAGGGATCAATCTGTCCAACTATATCAAGGTAGTATCGGACAGTGACAAAGTCCTTGATCTCCTTGCCTCAAACGGTGGTATGTTCCCCATGGAAAAAAAAGAGGATTTTGAAACTGATGTAATGCCGGAAGACCGGGATACATTTAATGACGTCAAAAGAGATGACAGGATCTATTCTCCCGAAATAGCTTTTGAGACAAGATTTTTCACAGTATTATTTGACAAAGACAGCAACTTTATAAAATCCGATGTAGGCAAAATCTCTGCAGTATCGGAAAGTCTGGCAGAGGAATACGGCGATAATGTATTACAGTCCGGTAAAAATAAAGGCTTTTATGGAGATTACAGATACATTGTGACTGAATTAAAAGACGGCGGCCGGATGGTCATATTTTGTGACCGAGGTCCGGGGCTAGCCAATTTCAGATCATTTAGAAATAACAGTATTATATTTTCCGTGATCATACTGGTCATTGTCGGAGCCGTGATATTCATAATCTCCGGCCGGGTCGTAAAGCCTGTGGCCGAGGCGTATGAAAAACAGAAACGCTTCATATCCGATGCAGGTCATGAGATAAAGACTCCCCTTGCGATCATAAGTGCTGATGCAGACGTGCTTATGATGGATGCCGGTGAGGATAACGAATGGATCGCAGATATTAAAAAGCAGACAAAACGATTATCAAAGATGACAAACGATCTCATCAGATTATCAAAACTTGATGAGGGCCGGGCAGAGTATGAGGAGGCCGATTATAATCTCACAGAAGCAGTGATTGATATAACGGATTCTTTTAAGTCCATGGCAGAAAGGGATAATAAGAAAATCATAAATAATCAGTCGGAAGATGTGATCATAAAGGGAGATGAGAAATCCATCCGTGCCATAATAACGATCCTCACTGATAATGCAGTAAAATACTGTCCTGAGGGCGGTACGATCAGCACTGATATAATAAAAGAAAATAAAAAGAATAAATTTATCATTGAGAATGACACCCTGGATGTGATTGATAAAAGCAGACTGACCCATATATTTGACCGGTTCTACAGACTTGATGAATCACGTAATTCCGATCTTGGCGGATACGGACTGGGTCTGTCGATAGCAAAGACCATTGCAGGAAATAACGGCGCATCGTTAAATGCAAAGATAACTGGAGATAAGAAGATAGCTTTTATACTGACGCTCCCGGGTAAATAAAATACGCTCTGATTATTTACTGTACTCCCGTAGTCCGTAATAATAAAACTTCTTAATACGTTCATTTAGCGATGTCGGTTTTATGACGATGGCGTCCCTGCCGAATCTGATGAAATATTCCTCAAGCTGGAGTTCCGGCCAGTCAAAGTAGTAAAGGTTTCCTTCTATCTTTGAGACAACGGGACGGTTTTTGGTAATGATATTGTTGATGTGATGAAATCGATCTACAACTTTAAGGCAGCAGATTAAATTTATACTACAGGTATAATGCATTATGTAAAATTATATGTTATCATACCATTTAAATAATAAATTTGAGGAGCAAAGTTTATGCTCCCGGAAAGGAAAGAAATATGTCAACAACAATGAATCGTAATTATGGCTTTAACAGAAAAGATTATGAAAGACCCATCCAGAGACCATCTGTGATGAGATATTATTTCGTGTATTCATTTAAGTGTAAGCATATGCGAGAAAATGTTGTTGGTACATGGAAAAGGCCGGAGTAGAGCCTTAAGTCCTGCATATATAACATATTTACAGCCGCTTACATTAAATGAAAAGTGTAAGCGGTTTTTTTGTACTTTTATTCAGGAGGAAAAAGATATGATAACGATACCGTCAATAGATATGATGGCAACCGGACAAAATATTATAAAACTACGTAAAGATGCAGGACTCACAGTAAAGGACCTGCAGATGATGTTTGGTTTTACGACGCCCCAGGCTATCTACAAATGGCAACACGGAACAGCCATGCCTACAGTAGACAACCTGCTCGTACTGGCAGTAGTATTTGGCGTACACATCGATGACATAATAGTTTCTGACACAGTATCCAAATCACAGATAGGTGCGTGAATCATTTAATGTTTACTATTATTGACGAAATGTGTATTAATGTTTATAATAGTAAACATTAAGAGGAGTAAATACATGAGAAAAGCTTCATATAATATAGTGCCGAAAACTGAAGAAATATTAAAAAATATGGGTGAGCAGATTAAATTGGCGAGACTCAGAAGAGACCTTTCAGCAACATTGGTGGCAGAGAGAGCGGGTATCAGCAGGGCTTCATTATGGAAAGTTGAGGCCGGTAATCCGTCGGTCGCAATCGGAATATATGCAGCAGTACTTCATGCACTTGGTGGGATGGATACAGATCTTGAATTGGTTGCCCGAGATGATAAGAGAGGCAGACAAATGCAGGATCTTAATCTTATTACAAGAAAACGGGCAACGAGGAGGGATGATTAATGGCAACAGATGAAAAAACAATCTATGTGTATGATGATTTTTCTTTTGATGCTCCGGTTTTACTTGGAATGCTTTATGTTGGAGTAATTAAAGGGGGAGAAACATACTCTTTTGAATTTGATAAAGAATGGTTAAAAAAAAGTAAATTAGCGATTGCTCTGGATCCGGAATTACAGCTATATGCAGGAAGACAATTCCCTTCCGGGAATAATATATTTGGTTTGTTTGCAGATGCGTCACCGGATAGATGGGGACGTATTCTTATGAATAAGCGAGAACGGATTTTGGCAGAAAAGGAAGGTCGTAAACCAAGGAAATTATATGATGTTGATTATCTGCTTGGTGTATATGACGAAACCAGAATGGGTGGGATTCGTTTTAAAATTGATATAAATGGAGAATTCCTCTCAGATGATAAGGAAACAGCTGCGCCACCGTGGACAAAACTTAGAACGCTAGAGGAAGCATCAAGAAACTTTGAAAAAGACGAACACGGAATAGCAGATAAATGGCTTAATCAGTTGATTAAACCGGGTTCATCACTTGGAGGAGCCAGACCAAAGGCCACGGTAGTTGATGCTGATGGAAATCTTTGGATTGCAAAATTCCCGGCTAAAAATGATGAAAATGATACAGGTGCATGGGAAAAAGTAGTTCATGATCTTGCTAAAATGTGTGGATTAAATGTTCCCGAATCTAAACTGGAAAAGTTCTCAAAACAGGGAAGTACCTTCCTGGTGAAGCGTTTTGACAGGAATGGTGATAAAAGAATTCATTTTGCATCAGCCATGACATTGCTTGGAAAAAAAGATGGCACCTCTTCAAAGGATGGAACAGGTTACCTTGATATTGCAGGATTTATAAAATCAAATGGAGCAAGACCAAAATCGGATTTAATAGAACTTTGGAAAAGAATAGTTTTTAATATGGCAGTAACAAATACTGATGACCATTTAAGAAACCATGCATTTATTTTAGGAAAAGATGGTTGGGTTTTGTCTCCTTTATATGATGTGAATCCGGTTCCTTACGGTGATGAACTATCACTTTTAGTAGATGAAAATGACAATTCTATTTCAACTGATTTGGCATTGAAAACCGCTTCAAGATTTGGAATTTCGGATGCAGATGCAGAGGAGATGGCAAAAGAAATACTTAAAACTGTAAATGATAATTGGGAAAGCCTGGCAAAAAAATATGGTATTTCTCGCGGACAAATTGAAGATATGCGTCCGGCATTCAGTATATGTGTACAGTAATGAGTTAAACAGTTTCATTGCACTGTGAAAACGAGTTAATAAAAGAATAATTGTTTAGCTGACTTTTAGCTTGACTACGCCGAACGGCTAATTATATAATCAAACTATATAAAATAAGCCGAACGGCGTATTTTATTTGTTAAAAGTACAGAATAAGCCGAACGGCGTAGAGGACATGATATGAAGATTACAGATTCTCAAACATTTGGTGAAGCAATTAAAAATCGTAGAAAAGAAATGGGATATACGCAGAAATATATATCCGAATATACTGGTTTTAGCATTAGTTTTATATCTGATCTGGAAAATGGAAAGAGTACAGCAGAACTAGGAAAAGCTATTTTTTTGGCAAATCTTTTAGGGCTTGATATTAATGCGACATCAAGAGGTGACAAATGAAAAAAATATAGTGTTTTTCAAAATTAACCATAAAATCATAATTCCTGAGACGTATAATAAATAGAAGCGTAAAAAACAATAAACGGAGGAATTAACATTATGAAATTTAAGAAATTAACAGTACTAGCATTAATGGCATGCCTTGTATTTACAGGCTGTGGTAAAGGAAGCGGCGAAGAGAACGAAGTAAGAAACGAAGATCCTGTTGCTCAGGAAGCTCCCGCTGATGAACAGGAAGCCGGAAGCTCTGCATCTGATGCAGCCGACGAAGTTACTTATATCACAGAGGGTACAGTAGGCGATTACACATACACAATAGAGAAAGATTTTGCCGAGGGTAAGAAGTATTACGAAGATGATCTTGAGAACCGCTGCTGGTTTGGAGATACATTAGATGAGCCAAACGCACCGATCTGGATCATTATCTCATCAGGTGAAAAGTCCCACGGCGGATATGATATCGGTGTTGTGGATATTACTGAGGAGGACGGAACAATAGTTATCACCGTAGCAGAGACTGCTCCTAATCCCGAGGATAGAACTACAGATGAGATAGTAACACCTAACGTGACAGTTAAATTTGAATATGGCACAAACGGAACACCAAAGGATATCAAAGTAGTCAACACTTCAGGTGAGGAAATCCCCTGCGCATATTAAGGTTTCAAAGCATTAAATGATAAAGGGTAATTCTGAAATCTCCCGCCGGATCTGATCAGGCGGGAGATTTTTTTCTAAAATTAGTTCTATAAATAAAACCGAGAGTAATCTTCATCTGTTTGATAAAGAAGAGTATAATGAATATGAAAATACCGGTTATATACACCGTAAAAATATGGAGGTAACAGATATGCAGTTTACAACATTACAGAAAGACATGATGCAGGCCATGAAGGATCATGACAAGGCCAGAAAGGATGCGATTTCCACACTTGTTTCGGCAGCAAAGAAGCTTGCCATAGATGCAGGATGCAGAGACAACATCCCCGATGATATGACAGACCAGGCAATCCTCAAGGAGATAAAGAGTGTAAAGGAGCAGATCGAGACATGCCCTGATTCAAGAGCAGATCTTAAGGAAGAGTATGAGACAAGACTTAAGGTATTTGAGGAGTATGCTCCAAAGATGCTCTCAGGAGATGAAGTAACAGCTATCCTTAAAGAGAAGTTTGCCGATGTCATCGCTACCGGAAACAAAGGCCAGATAATGAAAGCCGTTATGGCAGAGCTCAAGGGCAAGGTTGACGGAAAAGTCATAAACGAAGCGGTTGCAAAGCTGATGTAATCAACGTCTTTTGTGTTTTCAAACAATACATGTTACAATATAAAAGTTGCAATTCTATTCTCCTTAGTCGATTAAGGAGAATAGATTTTGTTTTGTGAATAATTTTACCCGGGGGATAATAGAAATGATTCAAAACAAAAAAATCAAAAATTTAATCAAAGGCCTTGCAATTTTGACAGTCATGATGGTTACGCTGGGTTCATTGCCTATAAAGGCGCTGGCTGAACCGGAGGTCATGCCGGATGGAACCGTATTTGATGCCGAATACTATGCTGAAAACAATCCTGATGTGGTTGCTGTATATGGAAATAACAATCCCGCAGGCATGTATGAGCACTATGTTACTTTTGGAAAAAATGAAGGCCGTCTTCCGTATGCCGGTGCAGAAAGTGCAGAAACAGTAAATACAACATCAGCACCTGCAAACACAGACCAGTCCCGTACTACGTCACAGGATGTGAAAGCATATTTTGCCAAATCGGTTTTTATTGGTGATTCTGTTGTTGTCGGATACAGAAACTATCTTGCAGCACACAAGGAATCGCCGGTGTCTTCAGTAACATTTTTGGCGGCAACGAGCTATTCTGCAGCTCACGCACTGAATGAAAATGATTCGCTTCATCCAATTTACTGTGGGAAAAAGCAGCCTGTTTGGACATCTATTTCCCAGATGAATGCAGACAGAGTGTTCATAATGCTTGGAACGAATGACCTTGTCGTTAAGGATGCATTTCGTGCTTCCGCAGATGTTCTTGCGCTGGTAGATAAGATCATGGCGACAAATCCCGGAATTGAGATCCATATAGTAAGCATGACACCTGTATATGCGGGTGTAAGCAAGGGTGCGCTGAATAATCCTACTATCAATGCGTATAATATATTGCTTTTTCAGGGTGCATCCCAAAGATCAGGAGTTTACTATCTTGACCTGAATTCACAGCTGCTTGACGCAAATGGAAATCTGGCAGCACAATACTGCTCGGATAATTATGTTCATCATAACAGCATTTCATATTCGCAGGTTTGGGATCCTTTTTTTACAGCTTATGCGACAGGTAACTAACAGGATTTGAAAAGACTATAACAGACAGGATAAAACTATGAAAAATAAAGTAATCAGATATAAAATTTTTGCAGGGATAGCATGTTGCGTCCTGGCTTTAAGTGCGTGTAAGGAGAATCCTTCACCTTCAGAGAATCAGGCAGATCAGGCCCCGGTTGCAGTGGTAAACAGTGAGACAGATACAGAGGCAGAGGATGAAGAATCAAAACCTGCTGAGGAAACTGTGCAGAATGCGGCTGACAGCGAATCCGAAGATAGTACATCAGATGAAACAGTTTCTCAGGATACAGTCGCCGGAGATGAATCTTCCGATGAACCGGTAGCCGTTATGGATCTTTATAATGAGATTGCAGAAAGTGTTACGCTTCCGGAAATGTTCTTTGCTGATGAGACTTTTATGATGAACTATTACGGTATCGATGCTTCGAAACTCGAGGATTATGTCTTTGCTTCATGCCTCGATTCGACATCTGCCGATTTGATTATTCTGATCAGGCTTAAAGACGAGGATTCCGCAGATGAAGTGGTAGATGGCCTTAATATGCTACTGGAGCAGATGGGTTTGGAGATGGAAGACTACAACCCCGAAGCAAACGAACTCGTGAAAGCTGCCAAGGTACGCAGAAACGGAAAAAATATAGATCTTATCATCCATGAAGAACGGGACACAATTCTGTCGATCATAGACAATGCCTTTTAGACAGAGAGGATAGTCCATGGTCTTTTCCAGTCTTTTGTTTTTGATCTTTTTTCTGACGGCGCTGATTCTTTGTTACTTTCCGGCAGGATTGATATTTGGGAAGATAAAGACAGAAAAAGCAGGCCGAATGGAGATCAGTATTCAAAATGCAATACCTCTGGTTTTCAGTCTTTTTTTCTATGCCTGGGGAGAGCCGAAATGTGTTTTTCTCCTTATTATTTCATCGCTCGTAGATTTTATTGACGGCATCCTTCTTGAAAAGTTTGGGGACCGCCCGGCGTATAAAAAGCTTTTTCTTGTGATAGCTTTGCTTATTAATTTTTCCCTGCTCGCAGTATTTAAATACGCCGATTTTTTTGTTGGGACGTTAAACAGGATTGCCGGTACAGCTATTCCTTTACCCGGTATTGCACTTCCAATCGGAATCAGTTTTTACACCTTCCAGACAACCAGCTATTCTATTGATGTTTACAGGGGAAGAGTGAAAGCGGAAAGAAACTTTTTTCGCTACCTGACATACATTTCCATGTTTTCACAGCTTATCGCCGGACCTATCGTCCGTTATTCACTTATAAAAGAAGAACTTACAGATCGTAAGATGACGATGGATAATTTTACGAACGGTTTCAGACGGTTTCTTATAGGACTTTTCAGAAAGGTTCTTATCGCAAATGAGCTGGGGGCTTTGTGGGACTATCTTAGAGGAGTTTCGGGCATTTCCGTCCTGGGAGCGTGGCTTGGCTTTTTGATCTTTACGCTTCAGCTTTATTATGATTTCAGTGCATATTCGGATATGGCAATAGGCCTTGGACTGATGATGGGATTCCACTTTGATGAAAATTTCCGTTATCCGCTGTCAGCACTATCAATTACCGATTTCTGGAGGCGGTGGCACATCTCTCTTTCCGGATGGTTCAGGGATTACGTTTATATACCTCTTGGTGGAAATCGCAAAGGCAAATTCAGGCAGCTTATCAACCTTGGGATTGTCTGGTTCCTTACGGGATTATGGCATGGGGCTTTCTGGAATTATGTGCTCTGGGGGATATATCACGGGCTAATGCTTGTTCTTGAAAAATTTATCTGGGGAAGATTCCTTGAAAAAGCCCCAAGATTTCTGAGACATTTTTATACATTGATGATCGTGATTTTCGGATTCGGTATATTTTATTTTGAGGATATGTCCGCTTTCGGAACGTACCTTACATACGCATTTGGCATGGCAGGCAACAGGGTAGTGGGACCTGAAATACTTTGGGCATTCGGAAACTACCTTCCGATCATCGCCTTTGCAGTCATTTTCATGTTCCCTGTATTTCCAAAGATAACAGCATATACAGAGAAACTCGGAGAAACAGGAAAGAATATTGTCACATTTATTACCGGCCTGGTTTCCGTGGGACTTTTGATACTTTGCATTGCGAACCTTGTCAGGGATTCCTATAATCCATTTTTATATTTCAGATTTTAATTATGAAAAAAAACAATGTTTCCAATTTCATAAAAGACATTCCGGTGTTTATGTCGATTGCCGTACTTTTCGTGTTTGCGGTTTTGTTTTTGGAACTACCTTTAAGGGAGTTTTCCGAAAATGAAAACAGGGTACTGGCAGTCTGTCCTGAACCTTCGCTTGAAAGCGTCATTGACGGAAGCTTTAGAGATTCCTTCGAAACGTTCGTTTCAGATCAGTTTCCGATGAGAGATGAGCTTTTGGCTTTTTCGGTGTTGTCTTCAAGGACCTTAGGAAAACTAAAGATAAATGATGTTATCTATGCAAAGGAAGAGAATGGGCAGATTAGGCTGATTGATGATTATAAAGAACCAATAAATGAAGAAAAGTTCATTGATGCCGTGGGCCGGTTGTATGACGGAGTAGTATCTGCGGATGTCACAGTGATGATAGTTCCGACAGCTTATCAGATTTATGAGGATGAGATGCCGTCAGTACTACTATCTCAGGACCGCGCTATACAGCAGGATACTTATGAATATCTGATAGAAGGTATCACCGCACCGGATGGTAGCGAAAAGTTAAATGGGATAAATATCGTCGAAGGGATTACGGATTCTCTTGAAGAAGGAAAAAAAGACGGATTTAACATATACTATCGGACCGATCATCATTGGACGATGTATGGAGCATACCGAGGATATCTTGCTCTTGCGCCATATCTTAATATTCCCGTGAATTCTGTTTTGGAAGACCGGATGACTACCGTTACAGAAAACTTCTATGGAACTACTTGGTCAAGGGTCATTGATTATTCGGTAGAACCGGACACGATTGAGATATACGAAAATCCCGATTGGGATAATAGCCTTGTAGTATCATATGAAGATACAAAAGAGACATCTGCTTCTCCTTATAACATGGAGTATCTTGATAAAAAAGATAAATATTCTCTTTTCCTTAACAATCAGCATTCTCTCGTAAGGATTGAAAATTCGAATGCTGATCTTACCAGGACGGACGGAAATAAAAGGAACTCGATAGTAATCATAAAGGACAGTTACGCAAACAGTCTTATCCCGCTTTTGATTGATCAGTATGAGACTATATGGGTGTTTGATCCCAGATATTACCGCGGAAGCATTACGGAATTCATAAATGAACATCCCGAGGTAGAAGATGTCCTGATTCTGTATAATCTGGCAACTATGGATAACGACAGAGGTCTTGGTGCGATTTATTAACTGTTTTTAAATGGTACCTGTCACCGTTAAAACAAAGGCAAGGCAGATGAAATAATACAATAATCTGAGATATTAAGAATGAATCATATGAAAAATAGCTATACCGGGTTATGGCTATTTTTAATTTCGAAATAGAATTAACATACAGTATTTGAGAAATATAAATATGTATGTTAAGATGAAAATATAAAAAGATAACCCACAGATTAAAAATATGAGTGAAATAAAAGATTTATATATCGAGAAAAAAAATAAATATGATACGTATCAAGCCGAGCTTGACGGAGTTGAAAGTAGACTTAAGGCATACAGGGATGGGCTGTCATCTGTTATTGTGAAAACAATAAACGGTAATAAATATTATTATAAACAGTGGCGTGATGATAAAAAAATACATTCGGAGCTTATCGGAAAGGTTGAACCAGGGGCAGCTGCAGATACAGAAAAAGAGATTATAGAAAGAAAGAATCTTGAAAAAAGAGAGAAAGAATTAAAAATTCTATTAAAAATACTTAGCACTGAAATCGAGGAATTAAGAAAATTCGCTCTTGAACCTGAAATAGAAGAAAATTTTACATTCGAAGTTTTTTGGAAAAATGAGCTTTCTGCAAGAGTAAGTGTCAGAAAAAATAAAGTTCATGTATCGAGATATATTATTCATCCAGTCAGACAGATTTTTCATGCTGATGAAATTACGAGAAATCAGTTGATGGAAGCACTAAAACTGCGCTGTCTTGAAGAAGGACGTCCTGATATAAATGAATGGCTTAAGTATAGGGGACTCAGTTCATATAATCCGTTGGA
>DFKO01000017.1 GCA_002373855.1 Lachnospiraceae bacterium UBA3643 | reverse complement strand
AAAAAACAGAGGGAGAATTCCGTAAGGAGATAGCAAATCTCTGGAACGAATTCAGGATGCTGAACAATGATACTGAGGTGGAGTTAGTATTAAGCCCTACAGATGAGTCTAAAAAGGTCGCCCTGGTAAAGCTCTTCCCTATGGGTACTCCCGTACTTAAGATAGCATTTATCCACGACAAGGGCGTGCAGAACTCTGCATGGACCTATTCCCATGAACTGGGCAGAAAGTACATACAGGATGTATTCGGAGACAAGATAGAGGCAAGTTGCATCGAGAGAGTGGCGGAGGATACGGCAGATGATGTATTTGAGGCGGCTATTGAGGCAGGCAATAAAGTGATATTTGCCACATCGCCCAAACTCTGCAATGCTGCGCTTAAGGCAGCGATAGCCCATCCGGAGATCAAGATCCTGAACTGCTCGATGATGCTGAATCATAAAAATATCAGAGGCTATTACCTGCGTATGTATGAGGCTAAATTTATAAGCGGAGCCATAGCAGGATCCCTCACCGAAAACGGCTATGTAGGATATCTGTCAGATTATCCGATAAGGGGTACGACAGCAGAGATAAATGCGTTTGCCCTGGGTGTACAGATGACCAATCCCGGAGCAAAGGTAGCCCTTGAGTGGAAGATGGTCAAAAACAGGGATTATGAAGAAGAATTTGCCATGAGAAATGTCAGAATCATTTCCGGCAAAGACTTGAACGCGACGATAGACAAGACAAGAGAATACGGTCTCTTTAAGGTGGCTGATGACGGAGCACATATAAATCTTGCCATGCCTGTAAGGCACTGGGGCAAGCTGTATGAGGAAATCATCAGGTCAGTCATGAGAGGCGCATACAAAAACGATGATAATGTGTCCGGTACGAAAGCCCTTAATTATTTCTGGGGAATGAGCTCCGGCGCAGTCGATGTGATCTATTCACGAAATCTGCCGGCAGGGTCTGTCAGACTTTTGCGCACACTCAGAGAGGGTATTCAGAATATGAATATCAATCCGTTTACCGGACCTTTCTGTTCACAGGACGGCACGGTCAGATGTGAGGACGGAGCTTCCCTCACACCGGAGGAGGCTGTGACAATAGACTGGCTTGCAGATAATGTTGAGGGTTATATACCGGACCTTGATGAGCTCGAGGAGGAAGCAGTTGAGCTTGTAAAGGTACAGGGTATCAAACAGGAAGAAAAGTTGGGTATATAAGACAGTGAAAATCTTGGCCATAGCCGATAAGGAATCAAAAAAATACTGGGACTTTTTTGAGAGAGGGATGCTGGACGACATCGATCTCATTATTTCATGCGGAGATCTTGATCCGAGATATCTTTCCTTTCTTGTGACATTTGCCCATTGCCCGCTCATATATGTAAAGGGCAATCATGATGACAAGTATGTGGATATCCCGCCTGACGGATGTGAATGTATCGAGGATTCGATATATGAATATAAAGGCGTCAGATTTTTGGGCCTCGGCGGATCCATCAGATACAAGGTGGGTATAAACCAGTATGACCAGAAAGAGATGACAAAGCGTGTAAAGAAACTCAGATTCAAACTGAGGAAGAGCAAGGGCTTTGATGTGCTTGTCACCCATTCTCCCGCATTTGGTGAGGGGGACGGTGATGATCATCCCCATAAGGGATTTGAGGCATTTCTGCCGCTCATTGAGCAGTACAGGCCAAAGTACTTCCTGCACGGTCATGTCCATCAGTCGTACGGCAGGAAATACAGAAGACACAGAGTGATAAACGATACCCTCGTAATAAATGCGTACGAGACATACATATTCGAATTAGAGACCGAATATGATGAGCAGTTTGAAAAAGTAAAAATACAGCAGGCCAAATTTGATGAAGAAGAAAAACGCATGGCCGAGATAAAGAAGCAAAAACTGGCCGCTCTTGAAGCAAAGAAAGCAGAGGAAGAGGCAAGGGCCGCTGAGGAGGCAGCGCTTGCAAAAAGCCTTGAAGAGCAGGCAGATATAATCGGAGGAAATGAGATATGTCCTGGGAACGAAATATAAGACGGGTTGTGCCATATACACCCGGTGAACAGACAAATAAAAAAGTGATCAAGATCAACACAAACGAGTGCCCTTATCCACCTGCACCCGGAGTGGAGAAGGCGCTTAAAGAGTTAAACTATGAGTCATTAAGACTCTACCCGAAGCCGGCAGCAGATGACCTGGTAAATGCCATAGCAAAGTATTACGGAAAAAAGAGCAGTCAGGTATTTGTCGGTGTCGGATCAGACGATGTCATATCAATGACTTTTCTGGCTTATTTTAATTCAGACAAACCGGTATTATTTCCCGATGTCACATATTCATTTTATGATGTGTGGGCAGATGTATACAGGATCCCGTACGAGAAACAGGCCCTTGATGACAATTTCAGGATAAAGCCTGAGGACTATTACAAAGAAAACGGCGGAATCATTTTTCCCAATCCCAACGCGCCGACAGGTATCTACGAGAGTCTTGATATGATAGAAGATATCGTAAAGCATAATCCGGACAGTGTAGTCATAATCGATGAGGCATATATCGATTTCGGAGGCAAGAGTGCACTGGCCCTTACGGATAAATACGAGAATCTGCTGGTGGTTCAGACATTTTCAAAATCAAGAGCCATGGCCGGTATGCGTATAGGCTTTGCAATCGGCAGCGAGAAACTCATTAAATACCTAAATGACGTAAAATATTCTGTCAATTCATATACGATGAATACTCCGTCCCTGGTAGTCGGCCCGATAGCCATAGAGGATGATGCTTACTTTAAAGAGACTACCGGTAAAATAATAAAGACAAGGGAATGGATGAAAAAAGAGCTGAAGGCACTCGGATTTACTTTCCCCGACTCCATGAGCAACTTTATTTTTGCGACTCATAAGGATTATGACGCAAAGGAACTCCTTAAGTATCTCCGCGAAAATAAGATACTGGTGAGACACTTTAAGGGTGAGAGAGTAAAGGATTACCTGCGTATATCTGTAGGTACGGATGAGCAGGCAGAGGCTCTCATGGAAGCTCTGAAAAAGAAAATAAAATAATCCCCGAATAATAAACATAAGGAAGGTCAGGAATAATGAATTTTATAATCGATATTTTAAAGGGCGCCGTGATGGGTATTGCCAATGTAATACCCGGAGTCAGCGGAGGTACCATGGCGGTTGCGATGGGTATATATGATAAGCTTATCACATCGCTCACACATATTTTTAAGGAATTTAAAAAGAGTGTGATGACGGTACTCCCTATCGGCATAGGTATGGTGATAGGTATCGTCGGACTGTCGATGATCATCGAGTGGATGTTTGGAACTGTTCCCATTCAGACAAATCTCTTATTTATCGGACTCATACTCGGCGGTGTACCTGCCATATGGGCAAGGGTAAAGGGCCATAAAGTAAAGGCCGGTTATATAATCGGTTTTATCCTTTTCTTTGCACTTGTCATTGCACTTTCATTTGTACAGGCCGGCACGGAAAAAGAAAAGGAAGCCTTAAAGGCATCGGAAGAGACAGAAGCTGAGGCCTTTTATGTAGAGACAGGCGTGGTGCCATCTGTCAAATATGTGGCAGCAGGTGTCGTTGCATCAGGTACTATGGTTATCCCCGGTGTGTCAGGCTCCATGATGATGATGGTCATGGGACTTTACGAAAAGGTAATCGGAAGTATAAGTAATATAGTTAAAGCCCTTGCGGCAGGCGACTTTGCTACAGTCGGTATGTGCTGCGGACTCCTCATACCGTTTGGGATAGGCGCGGTAATCGGAATATTCGTAATAGCAAAACTTATTGAGATGCTGCTCTCAAAATATTCCGTTCCGACATTCTGGTGCATTATGGGACTCATAGCCGGATCGCCCATAGCTATTATAGTTGTAAATGCAGATATATTTGCAGGTATAAATGCTGTCAGCGGTATCACAGGCGTACTGTTCCTGGCAGTGGGATTTGTCATCGCATTCTTCCTTGGAAGAGACAGAGAGGAAACAAAAGCAGATGAGTGATCTTTATGAGGATGAATCGTCTGCCGGCACATACGGGGATTTTGCATCTGTGTATGATGAGCTCATGGATGATGTGCCGTATGATGACTGGTTTGACTATATACATAAAGAACTTAAAAATCATGGTATAGAAAACGGTCTCGTCCTCGACCTTGGATGCGGCAGCGGTATCATGACGGAAAAGCTCGCAAGGGCCGGATATGATATGACGGGCGTGGACCTGTCAGAGGAGATGCTGTCTGAGGCTATAAAAAAGAGGGATAAATCGGGACTGGATATCCTGTATCTGTGCCAGGACATGCGCTCTTTTGAATTATACGGTACGATGAGGGCCATCATATGCATATGTGACTGTGTCAATTATATTATTGACCCTGACGAGCTTAAAGAGATGTTTAAGCTGGTAAACAATTACCTTGACCCTGACGGAGTGTTTATATTTGACGTAAATACCACCCATAAATACAGGGATGAGATAGGCGACTGTACGATAGCGGAAAACAGAGAAGACTGCAGTTTTATCTGGGAGAACGCATATGATGATGAATCGGGGATAAATGAATATGCCCTGACACTCTTTATCATGGATAAAGAATCGGGACTTTTTAAAAGGAGCGAGGAGGTTCATTACCAGAGAGGCTATGAACCTGACGAGATAAAAGAGATGCTCTCCGAAGCGGGACTTATATTTGAGAGAGCATTTGATACGGATACAAAAAAAGAAACAGATGATAATACACAGAGATTTACCGTGATAGCAAGAGAACACGGTAAATCGGTAAATAAGTAAAGGACGAAAAATGGCTGATACGATTATCAGAGCGACGGCTGCAGGCGCCCAGATAAGGGCATTTGTGGCAGATACAAAAGAAACAGTGATGACCGCCTATGAAAAACATGACACATATCCGGTGATGACGGCTGCTCTTGGCAGACTGCTGACAGCCGGTGCACTTATGGGAGCGATGCTTAAAAATGAGGGGGACAGACTGACCCTTAAGATAGACGGTGACGGACCGGGTACAGGGCTCGTTGTGGCGGCAGATTATCTGAGCAGGGTAAAGGGATATGCGGTTAATCCTCACGTGGATATCCCTTTAAAGCCAAACGGCAAACTTGATGTATCAGGTGCGATAGGAAACGGTACGCTGACTGTTATAAAGGATATGGGCCTTAAGGAGCCTTATGTCGGCACGACCAATCTGGTGACAGGTGAGATTGCCGAGGATATTACATATTATTTTTCTCTTTCTGAGCAGATACCGTCATCTGTGGGGCTCGGAGTACTCGTGGATACAGACTGCAGTGTGAAATGCGCCGTAGGATTTATCCTCCAGCTTATGCCGTTTGCAAATGATGAGACGATTGACAGACTGGAAGCAAATCTTAAAAACATAACGTCAGTCACAAGCATGTACGACGGCGGTATGACGGCCAAAGATATATTATATAAACTGTTAGACGGTTTTGACGTGGAGATAAACGACGAGATAAAACCGGAGTATAAATGTGACTGCAGCAGGGAGAGAGTTGAAAACGCTCTTTCACTCATCGCAGAAGACGAGCTGAATGATATGATCAGACAGGCTGGAGAAGACGGCAGACCTGCAGAAGTCCACTGTGATTTCTGCAATACCGATTATTACTTTACAAAAGAAGATCTTGAGAAAATAGCAGGAGGGAAGAAAGATGAATAAGACAGCAATCATGTTTATTGCAGACGGATTTGAAGAAGTAGAGGGACTTGCGGTAGTCGATATATTGAGGAGGGGCGGCATAAAACTTGATATGGCATCCATAATGGGCAGGAGAGAGATTAAAGGAAGCCATGACATAAATCTTGTGACGGATATAAGTGCAGAGGATGCCGATCTTGATTCATACGATATGATGATACTCCCGGGAGGAATGCCGGGTACTAAATATTTAAGAGAATCAAAACTTGTCACAGATGCAGCCGTAAAGTTTGCAGGTGACGGGAAATATGTGGCAGCCATCTGCGCTGCACCGACAGTCCTTGGCGGACTCGGACTCCTTAAGGGAAAAAGAGCATGCTGCTACGGAGGTATGGAAGACGGTCTCACAGGGGCAGATGTTTCATACGACAAGGTGACTGTTGACGGCAATATCATCACGTCAAGGGGTCTTGGTACGGCAGTGGATTTCGGATTAAAGCTTCTCGAGATCTTTAACGGAAAAGAAGAAGCGGATGATATGGCAAAGAAGATAATGTTTGTCTGATTCGGAGACGTCCTGATGAAGACATTATTAAAATATTTCAACGGTTTAAAAACAGAATGTTTCATGGGACCGCTCTTTAAGCTCCTTGAGGCATGCTTTGAACTCTTTGTACCCCTGGTGATAGCAGGTATAATTGACACGGGTATAGCCCTTGGTAATAAGAGATATGTAACAGAGCATGTGCTGGTACTCGGAGTCCTCGCTGTAGTTGGACTCACCTGTTCTCTGACAGCTCAGTATTTTTCTGCAAAGGCAGCTACAAGGTTTGCTACGAGGGTCAGGAGTGCTCTGTTTAAACATATTCAGACTCTGTCATATACAGAGATAGATACTCTCGGCAGCGGCAGTATCATCACCAGGATGACCAGTGATGTCAATCAGGTTCAGTCAGGTGTAAATATGACGCTGCGTCTTTTTTTACGATCGCCTTTTATCGTATTTGGTGCCATGATCATGGCATTTACGGTTAATGCAAGGATTTCCCTGATTTTTCTCATCATCATAATACTCCTGTCGATAGTTGTTTACGGCATTATGATCATCACTATCCCAAAGCAGAGACAGGTCCAGAAGCAGCTTGACAATGTACTCGTAAGGACCAGGGATAATCTCTCGGGCGTAAGGGTCATCAGGGCGTTTCGTAAAGAAAAGAGCGAGACTGAAAAGTTTAATGAAGAAAACGGACTCCTCACAAAACTGCAGCTTGGTGCGGGCAGGATATCGGCACTGACCAATCCTGTCACGTATATAATCGTCAACATTGGTATAGTATGTCTTATTTATAAAGGTGCGATAAATGTAAAATCCGGCATACTGACACAGGGCCAGGTAGTAGCTCTGGTAAATTACATGTCCCAGATACTGGTGGAGCTCATCAAACTCGCCAATTTCATACTCCTTGATATAAAGGCACTGGCAAGCGCATCCCGTATAGAAGAGATTCTTAAGACAAAAGGATCTATGGAGTACGGCAGTGAACTGCTTGAAGATGAAAACGCCATCAGTGTGTCATTTGAAAATGTGTCACTTAAGTATAAAGGTGCAGGTGATTATACGCTCCGGGATATTACATTTGATGTAAAGCCGGGCCAGACTGTAGGCGTCATCGGAGGAACAGGCGCCGGCAAGACTACCCTTATTAATCTGATAACACGCTTTTATGATACCACGGAAGGCACCGTAAAGCTTAACGGAAAAGAGATTAAGTCGTATACGGAAAAAACTCTCAGAAGACATATTAGCATCGTGCCTCAAAAAGCAGTACTTTTTTCCGGCTCAGTCAGAGACAACATGAGATGGGGCAATGAAAATGCTACGGATGATGAGATCGGGGAAGCCCTTAAGATTGCGGATGCTTATGATTTTGTGACGGCAAAAGAGGGAGGCCTTGACTATCGCCTGACACCGGGAGGCAAGAATCTCTCAGGCGGTCAGCGGCAGCGACTCACAATGGCAAGGGCACTTACAGGCAGACCCGGGGTCCTTATCATGGATGACAGTTTTTCTGCTCTTGATGCCCTGACAGATGCTAAGGTACGGGGAAATCTTTCTGACATGAAGCTTAAACCTACTGTCTTTATAGTATCCCAGAGGACAGCATCCATCATGAGAGCAGACCTCATCATAGTGCTGGAAAACGGACGGCTGGTTGGCCTTGGAACTCATGATGAGCTCCTAAAGTCATGCGATGTCTATAAAGAGATATATAATTCACAGTTCGGAGATTCGGATGAATAATAATAAAATGTCCCGAAAAGAGAATATAACGGTCATAAAAAAGATAATCAGATATGCAGGAGATTATAAGTTGCTGCTCCTTTTATCTGTCCTTTTGTCATTTGGCTCTGCGGCACTTGCCCTTGTTATCCCGGTTTTTACCGGTGACTGTATCGACTGTATAGTTGGACGGGGCAATGTGGATTTTGACAGGCTTTTTTCAAAGATAATGATGATCATCATCTTTGCACTTTCCATCACC
>DFKO01000174.1 GCA_002373855.1 Lachnospiraceae bacterium UBA3643 | reverse complement strand
TTAATGATCAGGTTAAGGAAGCTCTTACCAATATCGCAATGCAGGTTGCAGCTATGAATCCTGAGTATATCAGCAAAGATGATATTTCAGATGATGAGAAAGCTAAGATGTATGAGATTACAGTAGACAGCGCTCTTAACGATCCTGCATCACTTCCTAAGCCTATTCTTAATGACCTCATCAATAAGGCTTACGCTGAGAAGTGGTCAGCAGAGGACAAGGCTATCTATGATGAGAAGAAGACAAATATGCAGTACCTCTTTAACTTCCTCTCAAAGGAAGCTGCAGCAGCACTTGCAGAGCTTGCACTTGCAGATAAGGCCAATATCACATCCAACAAGATTTTCGACGGCCTTGTAAAGGGTCGTGTATCAAAGCAGCTTAAGGAAATCTGCCTTCTTGATCAGACATATGTAAAGGCTGAGGACGGAAAGCAGACAGTTGCAAAGTACCTTGAGTCTGTAAACAAAAATCTTAAGATCACAAAGATGGTAAGATTTGAAGTAGGCGAGGGTATGGAGAAGAAGAACGAAGACTTCGCAGCAGAAGTTGCAGCTCAGCTTGGCTGATAGATTCTTTTAAGAAAAAATACCATTGAATTTAATATAACCGGATATTATGATATTAATGTCCGGTTATTTTTATAGGGAAAATATCAATTTTATTTAAGGGAGGACTATATGGGAAACAAAGGTAAGGCAAATGACAAGATTACAGGTATTATTTGTGCTGTTTTCTTTATTTTTTTAGCAGTTATGCTTTGCATAATCGACAAGGATGTACTTGCAGACAATGCAACGGATTTATATGAACTGATCGACAACAATGAAGAGCTTAAGAGCCAGTATGTTGAGCTTTATGTAGACGGAGTTATCGGTAATTATGCTGAGACCGAGCATAGGATAAACGGTATCATCCCTTCAGGAACAGATCAGCACTATCTTCTCTGGCTTGATGACGGTACATTCATCTCTCTTACAACAAGAAACAAGGATCTTATGTCAAAGCTTGATGCTATCTGTGATAATACATGGTATTATATTGATTACAAGACAGATGTCCTTGACAAGTCTATCACGATCAAAGGTAAGATCGGATCAATGGATACAGAGATCAAGGGATTCTGCAATGAGTGGCTTGATCAGCTTGAGATATCACATTCCGATATGCGTTATGTATCAATCAATGCTGATACATCAAGAGGATCTGTACTTGTATATGTTGGCATCTGCCTACTCCTTGCAGCAGTGGGTGTTGTGGTATTTATCTTTGCTGTTAAGAAAGAGAAGAATGATGCATTTAATGCACAGCTCGTTAACAGCTATCAGGCCATGAACAGTAATTCGGAGTATGACCAGATGGCTGATAATACGACTCATGATGCGGGTTCAGGTATCGATAAGGATACATTTATGTAAAAAGTTTTATTAATTTAAAATTTTTTGTTGACAAATAATCCAAAACACAATATTCTATATAAAATTAAATATGTCACTAAACCGTTGAGGCGGGGATAAAGACTTATGTGCACTTCCAGAGAGTCCGGGCAGGTGAGAGCCGGGCAGAACGCAGTATTTCAAATGGGCCGCTGAGGGTTCGATCAAAGGTTAATACCGAGTATTTCGAAACGTTCGCATACGTCAGTTGCAAAAGATATGATGGTATCTTAAGAGTCCCTTTTAATAAATGGGGAAACAGGGTGGCACCGCGGTAAATATGATTATCGTCCCTGATGAATTGTTATGATTCATCAGGGATTTTTTGATTCCTGCGACAGATTTTTGATATAATAGAAATCGGTTTTTCTCACAGGCGTGAGATACATTAAATATTTTCTCAGAAAGGAAAAATAAAGATGAAAGAGATTGAAAAGTTAATTGAATTCAGGGAGAGCATTAAAGTAGTTGATGCAACACTTCGTGACGGAGGCCTTGTAAATGACTTTTATTTTAGTGATGAATTTGTAAAAGCGCTGTATAAGACAAATGTAAAGGCCGGCGTTGATTATATGGAAATCGGTTACAAGGCTTCAAAGGAAATGTTTGATCCCGATAAATTCGGAAAATGGAAGTTCTGCAACGAGGATGACATAAATGCAATCTTCGGAAACAATGATACAGACCTTAAGCTTGCAGCCATGGCTGATGTTGGCAGATGTGATTATAAAAATGACATCATCGACCGTAACAACTCTGCACTTGACCTTATCAGAGTAGCCACTTACGTACATACAATGCCTGCAGCCATCGATATGATCGAGGATGCACACAAAAAAGGATATGAAACAACATGTAATATCATGGCCATCTCTACAGCCCAGGAAGGCGATGTAAAGGTTGCCCTCGAGATGCTCGGCAAGTCGTCTGTAGACTGCATCTACATCGTAGACAGCTACGGATCAATCTATCCGGAGGCAATGACAAGAATATGTGACCTCTATATGAATGCTGCAGAGAAGTATGGCAAGAAGCTCGGTATCCATGCTCACAACAACCAGCAGCTCGCATTTGCCAATACTATTGAGGCTTGTGCATGCGGTGTTGATTATCTTGATGCCACATATTCCGGAATGGGCAGAGGCGCAGGAAACTGCTACATCGAGTCTCTAGTCGGATTCCTTCGCAATCCCAAGTATAATATTTACCCTATCATCCGTTTCATTGAGGATTACATTAATCCCATGAAGGAGCAGGGTGTGACATGGGGCTATGATACACAGTACTTGTTTACCGGAGTACTCAACAGACATCCCAAAGCTGCCATTGATTATACAAAGGCAGGCAGAAAAGATATCACAGAGTTTTACAACGAGATCATAGTTCAGGATTGAAGAGAAGGGGCTGACGACCTCGACTGCTGACGGAGAAAATACATGATAACACCATCATACGAAGAAGCTTTAAGCTACAAAGAAAAATACAATATCGTCCCTCTTATGAAAGAAATCTACTCTGATATTAAGACTCCGATTGAAGTCCTTAAAATACTGAAAAATCAGAGTGAGCATGTTTATATACTTGAAAGTGTTGAGAATCAGGAACTCTGGGGACGCTATACATTTCTCGGTTTTAAGCCTCTTTTATGTGTTACATGTACTGACGGTCATCTTAAGGTAACCGATGATAAAGGCATACTTATTAAAGAAGAGGATGTAAGGCATCCGGCTGCCTATATCAAAGAACTCCTTAACGAGTATAAAAGTCCCAAAGTAAAAGGATTTCCCACATTTACAGGCGGTCTCGTGGGATATTTTGCATATGATTACATAAAGTATGCTGAACCCAAACTTAATCTTGATGCAAAAGATGAAGAAAAATTTAATGATGTCGATCTGATGCTTTTTGATAAAGTAATCGCATTTGACAACTTAAAGCAGAAGATTGACATCATTGCAAATGTTTATACAAAAGATTTTGAAAACAGCTATAAAAAAGCTGAAGAATCCATAGATGAAATAATTGACCTGATAAAGTACGGAGAACCTGCAGAGATTCCAAAAGGAGTTCTTAAGAGTGATTACAGAGCGCTGTTTGATAAAGAAGCCTTTTGTAAAATGGTCGAAAAGGGTAAAAAGTATATATATGAGGGAGATATTTTTCAGGTAGTGCTTTCAAACAGACTTGAAGCCGATTTTGAAGGAAGCCTCTTTGATACATACAGAGTTTTACGCACCATTAATCCTTCGCCTTACATGTTTTATTTGTCAGGTGATGATATAGAAGTGGCCGGTGCGTCTCCCGAGACTCTGGTAAAACTTAAAGACGGCGTATTGCATACATTTCCTCTGGCCGGTACGAGACCCAGGGGAAATACAACAGAAGAGGACAGAGCCCTTGAAAAAGAGCTCCTTGCAGATGAAAAGGAATGCAGTGAGCACAATATGCTCGTTGATCTTGGACGAAATGACATCGGCAAGATAAGCAGGTTTGGCTCTGTCGAAGTTGAGCGATACATGGATATACTAAGGTTTTCCCATGTAATGCATATAGGTTCTACAGTCAGAGGTGATATAGACGATAAGTACAGGGATATAGATGCGGTTGATGCCATACTACCGGCCGGTACTTTATCAGGAGCCCCTAAGATAAGAGCCTGCGAAATAATAAATGAACTTGAAAATAACAAGCGCGGTATTTACGGCGGCGCCATAGGATATATTGATTTTACCGGTAATCTTGATACCTGCATTGCCATCCGTATTGCTTTTAAGAAAAACGGCAAAGTATTTGTGAGGAGCGGAGCCGGTATCGTAGCTGATTCCGTACCTGAAAATGAATATCAGGAATGTCTGAATAAGGCCAAAGCTGTAATGGCCTCAATAGAAAAATCACAGGATATGGAGGACTGAATATGATCTTACTTATCGATAATTATGACAGTTTTTCATATAACTTATATCAGCTGATTGGCACACTGGAGCCTGATATTAAAGTAGTACGCAATGATGAGTTATCCGTTGACGATATAGAGAAACTTGACCCTGACGGAATAATCATATCACCGGGACCCGGAAAACCGTCTGATGCAGGAATCTGCGAAGAAGTGATTGACTACTTCAAAGATAAGAAACCAATCCTCGGTGTATGTCTCGGTCATCAGGCTATATGTGAGACTTTCGGAGCCACAGTCAGCTATGCAAAAAGACTCATGCACGGTAAAAAGAGCGTTGTATCAATAGATACGGAATGTCCTCTGTTTAAGGGAATGCCCGGTAAAACAGAATGTGCCAGATATCATTCTCTGTCTGCAGTGGAAGACACCATGCCTAACTGCCTTAAAATCACAGGCAAAAGTGATGACGACGGTGAGATCATGGCGGTAAGCCACAGGGATTATAAAGTGTTTGGATTGCAGTTCCATCCGGAATCGATTCTGACCCCTATGGGTAAAGATATATTAAAAAATTTTATAGAAATTACAAAAGGTTAAGGCAGGAGGGAAAACAAAATGATAAAGGATGCCATTATAAAAATCGTAAATAAGGAAGATCTGACATACGACGAAGCATATTCGGTCATGAAGGAGATCATGAGCGGCGAGACAACTACTACTCAGAATGCTGCATTTCTCGCAGCCATGTCTACAAAGAGCGCAAAAGCCGAGACAACAGATGAGATAGCAGGATGCGCTGCTGCCATGAGAGAACTTGCCCTTAACTTTGAAAGAAAAGGCGATATATTTGAGATAGTTGGTACAGGAGGTGACGGAGCTCACAGTATCAACATATCAACTATTTCAGGCATCATCACTGCAGCAAGCGGTGTAAAGGTAGCAAAACACGGCAACAGGGCGGCATCATCAAAATGCGGTACAGCAGACTGCCTTGAAGCTCTGGGCGTAAATATAGATCAGAGTCCTGCAAGATGTCAGGAGATGCTTGATGAAGCAGGTATGTGTTTCTTTTTCGCACAGAAATATCACTCTTCAATGAAATATGTAGGACCTATCAGAAAAGAACTTGGTTTCAGAACTGTATTTAATATACTCGGACCTCTTACAAATCCCGGTCATCCTACCCAGTTTGTACTTGGAGTATATGACGAATATCTCCTTGAGCCATTAGCTGAAGTACTCATGAGTCTTGGTGTAAAGCGCGGAATGGTTGTCTACGGTCTTGATAAGCTTGATGAGGTATCTTTATCATCTGATACCAGAATATGTGAGTTTGCATACGGCATGCATAAGGTATATACGATCAAACCCGAAGATTTTGGATTTGAGAGATGTACAAAAGACGATCTTAAGGGCGGAGAACCAAAGGAAAATGCTGCAATCGCAGTTTCTATATTAAAGGGCGAGGAAAAAGGCTTTAAGAGAAATGTTTGTCTCCTTAATGCAGGTGCGGCTCTTTATATTAACAATAAAGCAGATTCCATCGCAGAGGGCGTAAAGCTTGCAGGAGAGCTTGTTGATTCCGGCAAAGCCTATGCAGTCCTTGAAAAGATGATAGAAGTAAGTAACCGTCCGGAGTAAATATATGTCAGACATACTTGATAAGCTTGCAGATCATGCAAGGGAAAGAGTAAAAACTGCATCAGAAATAATATCTCCCTCGGAAATAAAAGAGAGAGCGATGTCATTGTCAAAGGGCAAGTTTGAATTTGAGAATGCTCTTAAAAAAGAAGGACTCTCATTTATCTGTGAATGCAAGAAAGCTTCGCCCTCAAAAGGCATCATTGCAGAGGATTTTCCGTACCTTGATATAGCAAAGGCATATGAAACTGCAGGCGCTGACTGCATATCGGTGCTGACAGAACCTAAATGGTTCCTTGGAAGTGATGAGTATTTAAGAGAAATCGCAGCAAATGTATCGACACCCTGCATCAGGAAAGATTTTACTGTAAGTGATTACATGATCTATGAAGCAAAGATACTCGGAGCTAAAGCAGTGCTCCTTATATGCGCCATACTTGATGACAGAGAGCTTGCGGAATATATAAAGATATGTGATGAACTCGGATTATCGGCTCTTGTGGAAGCTCATGACGGCGAGGAGATAAAGCGAGCTCTAAATGCGGGAGCCAGGATAGTAGGTGTAAACAACAGAAATCTTAAAGACTTTTCTGTGGATATCTCAAATGCCGGCAAGCTCCGTGACATGGTACCGGACAATGTGATCTATGTATCCGAGAGCGGTATTAAGGATAAATATGATATTAAAAACGCTTACGATATGGGAGCAGATGCAGTACTTATAGGTGAGACTCTGATGAGGGCAACTGATAAAAAACAGATGCTTGATGAACTTAAATCATTATTATAAAAATGACAAAAGTAAAATTGTGCGGACTTTTCAGGGATGAAGATATCGGTTATGTAAATATCATAAAACCTGATTATACAGGATTTGTTTTCTGGGATAAGAGCAGGAGAAATCTCACAAAGGAAAAGGCCCGGGAATTTAAAGAAAAAATAGATACAGACATAAAGGTCGCCGGAGTATTTGTTGATGCGGATATAACTTTTGTGGCTGATCTTTATAAAGAAAAGATAATTGATTACGCCCAGCTGCACGGCGCAGAAGATGATGAGTATATAAATGAATTAAGGGCTGTTGCCCAAGGGATTGTGATCGTCAAATCTTTTATGACAGATGATGAGAGCATAAAAAAAGCCTCTGTATCAGTTGCCGATTATATTATATTCGATCCCGGCAAAGGCGACGGTATGACATTTGAGTGGGAGCGGCTTAAAGGATTTAAGAGAGATTATTTTCTGGCCGGCGGACTAAACAGTGATAATGTCAGAAAAGCAATTGACACACTTGATCCATATGCCGTGGATGTGAGCTCGGGTATTGAGACAGATGGAATAAAAGATTTTGAAAAGATGAAAGCATTTACAGAATGTGTAAGGAAAGGATGAAACGATGACTAATAAGGACGGACGTTTTGGTATATTTGGCGGACAGTATATGCCGGAGACCCTCATGAATGCGGTCATAGAGCTTGAGGAAGCATATAATCATTACAAGAATGATCCGGATTTTAATAAGGAACTTGAAGAGCTCCTTAATGATTACGGCAACAGACCATCAAGACTGTATTTTGCAAAAAAGATGACTGATGATCTGGGCGGTGCAAAGATATATTTAAAACGTGAAGACCTGAATCATACAGGTGCTCATAAGATAAATAACGTACTGGGACAGGCTCTCCTTGCCAAGAAGATGGGCAAAAAGAGAATCATCGCGGAGACGGGAGCAGGTCAGCATGGTGTTGCATCAGCAACGGCTGCAGCATTGCTCGGACTTGAGTGCGTAGTATTTATGGGTGAGGAAGATACAAAGAGGCAGGCTCTTAATGTATATCGTATGAGACTCCTCGGAGCTGAGGTTATACCTGTAAAGACCGGTACAGCCACTTTAAAGGATGCTGTTTCGGAGGCCATGCGTGAATGGACAAAGAGGATAGATGATACCCATTACTGTATCGGTTCAACCATGGGACCTCATCCTTTCCCGGTTATAGTCAGGGATTTTCAGGCAGTTATCTCCAAGGAGATAAAGAGTCAGATGCTTGAAAAAGAAGGCAGACTCCCCGACATGGTCATTGCATGTGTAGGAGGCGGCTCAAATGCGATGGGCTCTTTCTATAACTTCATTGATGATAAGGAAGTTGAACTTGTAGGCTGCGAAGCAGCAGGAAAAGGTATAGATACTTTTGAGACAGCAGCAACTGTTAATACAGGTAAAGTCGGTATATTCCATGGTATGAAATCATATTTCTGCCAGGATGAGTATGGCCAGATAGCTCCTGTTTACTCAATATCCGCAGGTCTTGATTATCCCGGCGTAGGTCCGGAGCATGCATATCTTAATGATATTGGCAGGGCTAAGTATGTACCGGTCACGGACGATGAGGCGGTTGATGCTTTTGAATATCTGTCAAGGACAGAGGGAATCATCCCTGCCATTGAATCTGCTCATGCGGTCGCATATGCGAGAAAAATCGCCCCGACATTATCAAAAGATAAGATAATAGTTGTAACGGTTTCCGGCAGGGGAGATAAAGACTGTGCCGCAATAGCAAGATACAGAGGAGAGAATATCTATGAGTAATATAAAAAAGGCATTTGAAAACGGTAAAGCATTTATACCCTTTATCACATGTGGCGACCCTGATCTTGATACAACATTTAAGATCGTAAAAGCCGCTGCCGATAACGGTGCAGACCTTATAGAGCTCGGAATACCTTTCTCCGATCCTACGGCTGAGGGCCCCGTGATCCAGGAAGCCAACTTAAGAGCTCTCACATCAGGTACCACAACAGATAAGATATTTGACCTTGTCAGGAATTTAAGAAAAGAAGTAT
>DFKO01000209.1 GCA_002373855.1 Lachnospiraceae bacterium UBA3643 | reverse complement strand
GTCCGAAATGGCCGATGATCTGGTCCTCATTAGCCTTATCCTTGTACTTTTCTATGAAATCCGTGGCTCCCGAGAAAGCGATCTGGTTAATATACTCCTCAACCTCATCTGCAGTCATTCCCAGACCGTTATCTATGAACTTAATCGTCTTGTTCTCCGGGCTGACTATAACCTCGATCTTACCCTTATAATCATTGGGGAGGGTATATTCACCCATCATGTCCAGCTTTTTAAGCTTTGTAATGGCATCGCATCCGTTGCTGACAAGCTCTCTGTAAAAGATATCATGATCCGAATAAAGCCATTTTTTAATAATTGGGAAAATGTTGTCACTGTTGATTGACAGACTTCCGTGTTTTTCTGACATATAAAACACTTCCTTTCATTAATATTACAACGAATTGCCGTCTTCAGAATGTAAACAGGCTCTTTCGTTTTCTCCATAAATGATTTTAACTCCCGAAAATCGTCAAGTCAAGGAAAAATTAGCACTCACAAAAATTGAGTGCTAATAATCGAGTGTAATATTTAATTAATGATATTTATTGGAAATATTTCTGATAAATGTCAAAGAAATTTTCTGAGTCAGTGTCCTTTACCATCTGCAGATTGTAATCAAGGGAATCCCATAATTCTTCATTTACATAGCAGCTTAATCCTGATTCAAACTGGGTATATGCCACATTAAACTGATCAAGTTGTCTCTCCCTTATTATCTCCTTCTTGACCGCATCTATGCTGGTCACATCGTTGGGATTTACACAATATATGATATAATATCCATCTTCGCCTTCCACAACATCACTGTATTCCCCTTCTCCAAGTAAAAAGGCGGCATTTTCAAGATCCGGGTCCATCTCCCCTTTCCTGTAGTAAAGATTGACATTATCTGCTTCTGAGTAACTGTCAGCTACTGTATCAAAGCTGTTTCCCGATACCAGCATCTCGTGGGCCTCTGCTGCTTTTGCTTCCTGCTCCTTCTTTCCGGCATCTGACAGGTATGTCGTTTTGCCATTCTCATCTGTCTGGGAAAAGTATAAAACTATCTCCCTGACAATGATGGTTCTCGCCTCATCATCACTTATTTCAGTGTTTACAGAACTTATTAAACCTTGATATACTTTATCCGCAAGGGCATAATCTTCGTAAAGTGACACTACTGTATCCTCTGTAATACCGCCCATCGCCTCTTTCTCACTGTCAGTCAGTGAACCGAAATATTCAGCTGCCGCGTCCTTGACTTTCTGCTTTTCCTTATCATCAAGAGTTATGCCGTTTTCGGCTGCCATAAGGGTCATGATCTTGATCCTGGCCAGTCTTGAAAAAACCGTATCCTTTATATTCTCTCCCAGAGACACACCGTTTAAGCTTACCGACCATATTTCGCTGCCATAGACCGATGTATACTCATTCTTCATATTTGCAAGGTATACAAGGGCTTCCGTATCATAGCATGACAAATTCTCTATCCTGAATATTTCCCCGTCTTTAAAGCCGGTTGTCAGAATATATTCGGTATTATTTGCACATCCTGCGGTACATGTTATCAACATTATCCACATTAATATTGTGCAAAAAACGGCTTTTTTATCTTTGTTAAATTTTGATTTGTCAAATCCAAGGTTCACTATTCGTTATTTGATATACAATGTATTGTTACGTAAACTAAAAATGTGTATTTCTCAGTAAATAAGGGGTGTTACATGTTAATTGGTAAACTTATCAAACTTTCCCAGCATTCTTTCGAGCCCGGCCATATTGTCATTCACACTGTTGTTTATACGGCTCCTGTTTAAGTCTCTTGTCGCCATATCGTGATTCTTTTTAAGATCAGGAAGAGGTACTCCCTCAAGATATGACTTCATATACGCCTGACAGTCCAGATAACCGAGCTTGTAGCGATATGCTGAATTTACTTTTGACAAATCCGCTGTGCCGATTATATTGCCGATTTCAAGAGTATGACTCGGTATGATATTGTACAGTTTTGAATCAGGAAATCTGTTCTGCTCACTTTCATACAGATTATTCAGGCTTATTACAATTATATCTTTTATACCATCATCATAGAGAGGCTTTATCGGTGTATTATCAAGCATGCCTCCATCAAACCAGTTAAGGCCCTCGACTCTTACAGAATCATATATGACCGGAATTGCCGATGAGGCCAGGATGTACTGTTCAATCACTTCTGCAGGCTTTCCATTCTGAAGGGTATACCCTACCACAACCTCACCCTCATCATTCTTGGTGCAGGCTGTCACGTAATACTTTACTTCCGATTCAGACATTTTATTAAGATCAACCGAAGATCTGATCAGTTTCAGCAGACCTTCTCTTGAAAAAATACCGTCTCCCTGTCTCGTCACGTCAAAACCGTTCTCATCAAAATCAAGGAAATCAAGGGGATCGATATTTTCCCAGAGTTCCCTGGCTTTATCCAGCTCACAACCTGCCAGGAGAGCCATATTCACACTGCCTATGGAATTGCCTGATACGGCAACTGTCTTATCAAGGATACCTGCTTCCTTAAGGGCCACGAGAGCGCCTATCTCATATGCACCTTTACCTCCGCCTCCTGCAAGGACAATTCCAAACTTTTTATCACTGATAGCAGATTTTGTATCAACGGTATTACCCTGCTTTTCCGCTTTTACCTCTGCTTCAAGGGCCGCCAGTTTTGCCAGCATCTCATCTGTTAGTTCTGCCATATTCCCCTCCTTGTGTCGTTAACCGTAATTTCCTTTATATGATAACAAATATTTATTTTATTTGAAAACAGACGGATAAATGTATTTATCCGGACAATTGCATTAATCAATATATTGTGTTATTATGTCACCGTAATGCGCAATATATTGTGTTTGTGTATTCCGTCATTATATTGAATTTTAAAAACCGGAAAAGCCTTTTACGGCGGGCCTTATCGTCATTATTTAATATAAAATATTTTTCGGTTTATGTAAACATTTATTTAGAGCGAGTCCATACTTATGTAAACCAGTCCTTAAGTGTTACATCTCTGTTTCAGATTTTATTCAAACCCTTTAAATATAATGGATTCCGCAGTTTTATATCATTTGCGATACATATTCATTACAAAACATAATTTTCTTTCAATTATTCCTCTTTGGTTTACATAACTATCAGACTGATTAACATAATTTATGGACTTGTTACGCAAAATGTTGTATGTATTTTTAATTTTCGCTACTATATATTGTGTTTCAAAATAAAAAATAAGGGTTTCACGCTAAGCGCACGCTCCGCTGCGCAATGCGTGAAACCCTTATTTTTTTACTTTACTCCCGCACTCTGGCCGTAAGCTTGTCATCACTTACATCGATTACTATTGTATCCTTACCTTTTACTTTTCC
>DFKO01000090.1 GCA_002373855.1 Lachnospiraceae bacterium UBA3643 | reverse complement strand
ATGATGATCTGCATACCGTTGTATTTACGGATACGCTTTGCCAGCTGGAACATGAAGTCAAGGGCAATGGGATACTTGGCATCGATAAATACATGGGCCTCATCGATCACGACTATGATCTTTCTTGAAGCGCCGTATTTAATATTGTAATCCCTGTTCTTGATGACCTCGTTGTCTATATACTTAAGTACGAGGAGCATCTGGGCATTGGCAACCGTATTGTTCTTGTTTGCAAGGAGGGACTGGAAGTTGAATACTATAAAGTTCTCATCCGTGCTCACCGTAGCGGGTCCGTTCCAGATAAGGGAGTTTCGACCGCCTGATGCAAACTTTGATACATAATTAAGCAGTGTACGAAGATTCTGCTTTGAGTACTCTCCCTGTGAGAACTGATAATCATTGAGTATCTTGTCATAGAGATCATCAAAGGTCGGATAATCCTCGGGCTTAAGCTTGCTTAAATCCGTATATTCGTCTATTCCCTTATCGTCATACATACGGACGATGATATTGTTTAAGTATTCCTTTGCATCGGCATCCATACCGGGCAATATCTGGGTAAAGAACTCTTCAAGGAACTGAAGATGTACATTATAGCTTGATGATGCAGTCACTTCCCCATCACCATTATCCTCACTGTCATCAAGAGCAGCGATGATATTAAACGGATTAAGTCGTCCCTGTGTGGCACTTCCGACATCGATTATCTTGCCGTCAAAGTTCCTGGCCATCTCATAATACTCATTCTCTGGGTCAAGGATGAATATCTTTGAGTTCTCGGCTGCAAGATTGGCAAGGAGCGTCTTGGTAGCGTAGGATTTACCGGAACCTGACTTACCGATGATCACGACATTACTGTTGACACGGTTCTTGTCTCTCTTGAAGAAATCAATAAATACGGGGAGACCGTTGGACTCTCCGATACATATACCGTCCTTATCATTAAGTGTCTTGAATACATAAGGGAACACGGCTGCAACAGATGACGAATGGATACCTCTGCTCTCATTCTTCATTCCGTCAAATGCCGATACAGCTGAGGATGCATATGCCTCAAACTGGAGGAGCAGCATGTCTGTAGTCTTAAAGCCACCCTCGGACATGGTCCTTTTTATCTTTTTCTTGATGGGAATACCGTAATATTCATCATCTTCCTTTATTCCCTTCTTGAAATTCTCTTCCTTCTTGGTGAGATCTTTATCATATATGGTCACATAAATATTTACATTAAACAAAGTCTCGTTATCACCCTGAAGTCTTGAGAGCACATTGGTAAGTGTATTGTAGTGAGTCTCAAGCTCCATGGATTTTGAAGCCTTGCCGGTCTCGCCATACTGGCTCCTGACCTCCTCAAGGGCATGGTCTATCTGCCTGATAGCTTTGTAACGGTCGACAGGTCTTATCTTCATGGTAACCTTTGTATCCGGCATGTTAAAGATCTCTGCTCCCCAGCCGTTTGAGACTACTGTGGGATAATCCTTTACCTTAAGGGTATGGGTAATGAGTCCGTCATATCTGACCTGTCTCGGAGTCATCTCGATGGTATCAGGGAGTATCCAGTCAAGATACTGATCCTTGGTCAGCTTGTACGCTTCCCTCTCATCGAAATCATGACCGTAGGTATATTTAAGGAATATCACAAGCTCTTTCTCATTAAGGAGCTTGCACTCCATATCGGCCTGGGACATGACATTTATCATATCAAGTGCCTGGGCCTTCAATGCTTTCTTATCGGTTCCGAAGAATACGATATAATGGAAATCGTTGTAAACCTTGTCCTTTTTATTAAGACGCTTGATGTTTTCCTTTCTGTCCTCTATGATGGCAACACGCTTTGTGAGTTCATCGTCATTAAGGAGTCCGTTAAGATAAGCTTCCTTGATATCGACAAGCTTCTTATCCTCTGACTTAATATAGGAATCAAATATGATGGGACGCTCGATCTTGATAAGCTCTGCGCTGTCATTGCCGGATATAGTACGGAGCACTGAACCAAACATCCTGTCAATAGTTGCATCCTGACGCCTCTCCGTGAAGAATTTGAACTCTACGGGATTGATCTCAACAACCACACCGTAATACTGCTTTCCGTATTCAATGTAGCAATCATCAACGCCGGTAAACGGTGTGATATCATATACGGTAGGCTTTGACTGTTTGAAATCAAATATCCTCTCTATCACACCTCGGAAGCCGTCGTGGTATACCTTTTTCTTAGCCTTCTCGTCCTTTTCCTTGGTAAATTTCTTGTACCTGGAGATATAGAGGAGCGCATTATAAAGCATCAGGTATCCTCTGTCATCCTCGATGGGAAATACAAGTCCCACCACGAGTACGGCCAGTACTGCCGATATGGCAATATGTCCCGGCAGGTCGGATATAAATATCGCGAGGGCGATACTTCCGCCGCATAGAGCCACGATCAGATCGACTACTCCTATCCCTTTAAAAAATTCAAGCCTTACCTTTGTTTTCTTTGGTATGATTCTCATATTTTTTCCCCTTCGAAAATCATGTCATTTTTATTATTGATTATTATTATTGTTGTTTACCGGCGGTACCGGATTATTTACCGGTGGGACCGGATTATTTACCGGCGGTACCGGATTGTTTGCCGGTGGGACCGGATTATTTGCCGGTGGGATATCTCCAAGTCCGTTATTATTATTTCCGAGTCCTACATTACCACCGAGACCTCCTGTGGGAGCCGGATCTTCATCCTTCCACTTATGTTCTTTCTCAGTGTTCATATCGTAATTGGCATTCTCGCCGCCTCCGAATATGAAGTTTCCTATACGGCATCCGCTTACCTCATACTGATCCGTCTCCTTGTTATATTCCATACCGAACTTCATACCGCCAAGAGATGACATGTGGAATTTTCCGGTAGGATCCTCCTGTGCCTGATACAGACCTCCCATAACACTTGATGTATGAATCTGTCCATCCTTGCCCTCTGCTCTGTTGACGAGACCGAAGCCGACTCTTGATGTAAAGAAGTCTCCGTTTGATCCCTCGACTCTTCTAAGTCCTATAGCAGGGATATCCGATAAGTGCATCTTGCCGGTCTGACCGGAGCGCTGCATCTTAAAGAGTCCGCCCACATTGAGCTTTGTAAGATGTGACTTGCCGTCCTTATCGTACTGGAAGCTTGCGCAGGGAATCTTGAAGCCTGTTCTGTTGCCGTCCTTATCATAATTGACCCTGAATCCAAGGAATCCGAAGCTGTAGCTGCCGTCCTTGTTCTGTTTATGAGGCAGTATACGATGGGCTGCATTCATGAACCTGTCGAAGCGACCCTTCTGTTTTGCTGAACCATCCGCATTCTTGCCGGATGTCGCCGTACCGGTTCCACCTGCAAATGCAAGCGTATTCTGACCATCTTTGCGAAGATCTGCCTTGGAAGCCGCATTTCTGTTCGGCGTTTTGAGGCCTTTCTCGTTGTCCTTGAGTTTCCTGTCGCCCGGTGTTGCTTTGTTTCCAGCACCACCCTTGCCGCCTTCCTTTCCACCGCCGGGTGTGAGACCGAATTCCTTAGCGATCTCATCCTTAAGCTCTCTGTTCGGATCTTTTGTTTTTTCCTGATCCTCAATGGGATTGACAGGTTTATCCTTAAAGTCCGCCTGCTGGTTTTTCTGAAGCTTGTTCCACTTTTCATCGGCAACCTTCTTGGAATCGCCTCCGATTCCAAGGGCGCCTCCAACCTTGCCGCCTACTGCTCTGGCACCCTTGCCGAGCATCTTGCCTGTAAATGCGGCTGTCTTCATGACACCTTTCTTGATGCCGGCCTCGGCATATCTGCCGACCATGCTGTTTGTAGCACTCTCTGCCTGACCTGCCTGCCAGTTGATGAGAGTCGTAACCATCGGTCCTACCTTGACGAGGGCATATGCACCACCCATAAGGAATATCACTTTTATAATATATGTTGCTTCATCCGAGCTCGCTCCCCATTTAATGGTATTGCCCATGATAAATGGAATGAGCAGGAGATATAATTTCATCGCGAGTACTGAGCCGTAGCCTCCGAATACTTTACCGAGGAAGAGATCCTTCCATTTCTTGAATTTCTCTCCGTCGTCAAGAGGCATCGTACATATAAACAGGGGGCTGACCACATAGAGCACTGCTATCTCAAACAGCCTCTGCACAAACACAATGGCTGCTATCGCCATTATAACCACCAGGAATACTACAACTACCGTACCTGTAAGGAAATCGAATTTCTCAAAGCTGAAATAATCATCCACCAGATCGTTGTCCGTATAATCTATGCCGTTTTTATCATAGAGCTTCAGACGGTTTCCCTTTGTAAAGAGGTCTGTACCTCCTGATGATATATTATCACTTGCAACATTGGACGCATCGAGAGAGGCTACACACAGAACCACTCGTCCGAGAGTCGTCTCTGCCCTGGTCTGGGTACCGTCAGCCGCCGTCGATTCCGTACCGCTGCTCATGATGGCCGCACTTCCCTCAGTGATGGCCGTGAGCACAATTCCTGAAACAGCAAGAATAAAATATACCATGATCTGTACGAGCAGGAAATTGATCATTGTCTTAAGGAGAGCTCTCATTACCGCTCCTACCGGACGCTTGTTCTCAAAATCAAAATCAAGGGTCGATTTGGTGACAGCGATTATGGCAAATATCACTGCAAGAAACATTGCCGTGATGAGCACCGCTCCGAAGAACCCCTGTACGGATTTCATACTGAGGATCGCATCAAGCAGTGTCATCTGCTCGCCCTTGTATGTGACCTTGGCTGCTCCGGAGAAGATATCAAACATCTCCGATATGTAATCGAGTATCTTGCATATCAGCGCCAGCGCCGTATACAGGATCTCTGAGAATATCTGTACCAGAAGCTTTATAAACCATGGCAGTACTGTCTTGAATACAAGAGTCAGTATGGGCATGAGCACATTGTTGAATATAAACTCAAATACAACACTTAATATGTTTGCTATGAATTTGATGACCGGTGCCAGTATTTTATTGAATACCCAGTTAAAAACCGATGAAAATAATCCGAGGTATGCTATTCTCATATCTTCGTCCTCTTATGTTTATAATGCTGCAAATATCCTTACTTAAGATCTATATCAGGAACCGCCGGGGTTACCTCCCTTATAAGCGTTTCCGCTGCCTGATGAACTGTCATCATCCTTCTTTTCCTGCAGTTTTTCTTTATCGTCTTTCTTATCTTTACCTTTAATAGCTCCCCATCCGGCCGCTGCCATGGCTTTGCCTGCACCGACGCCCATCATAAGCGTACCTGTTCCGGCTCCGGCAGTTGCTTCAGCCTGCATTGAAGCCTCGACAGAGAGAAGTCTGATGATCATGGTCTGAGATTTGTAAACAGCATACGCTCCGCCTATCACGATCAGGAGTTGGACTATTGAATGGAAAGTAGCCGCTTCCTTGCCGCTTGTATAGAGGGAGGTCTTGAATTCAAGGCTGCTGCTGCATATCTCAGGTACGATGATAAGGAAAAGCCTCATACCGAATACCATGCTGTAGGCTCCGAGGAATTTTGCAATGAACATATCCTTCCACTGCTTGAACATCTCACCGCCGTCATTGGCTATGGATGCCGCATATATCGGTCCGATTATATACAGAACGATTATCTCAAACATTCTCGCTATGAAAACCAGGATACATCCTGCCAGGATCAGTATCACCGCAATGCAACTGACTATACCCTCGAAAAACGAAAACTTGGCATACTCAAAATCATCCGCAACATCGTCATCTGTATATTTGTAGCTCTTGGAACCGTTGATATATTCTTTTCTGACACTGTCATTACCGCTCATTATCTGTTCTCTGACCAGATCATTACTTGCAGTCGATACATTGTAGGATTTGTTCTTTGCTGCGTCAAGAGAGCTTGTGAGCCATATGAGTTTGTCCACCGAATCCGCCTTAACTGTCGAAGCAGCCTTGGATCCCGTATCGATGGTCATCACCAGTATGGACGATACCTGCATCAGAAAAAGGCACAGGATCGGTATCAGTGCAAATGTTATGAAAGCCTTGATGGCATTACTGATAACCTTGCTTATCGGATTCTTGTTCTCAAGGGTCATATCAGACATTGACCTTATCGTCGCAATGATCGAGAACATCACTGCCAGGAACATACCGATGATGGTAAATACTCCGAACATCTGCTTGACGGCATCAAACTGCATGATAGCTTCAAGCACCGTAGTCTGCTGACCTGCCACCGTCACGGAACCCTTTGTTGTTCCCGCGAAGAATTCAAACAGATCCTGCATGACCTTTATCACGGAGAGAAGCGTGGTAAACAGATAATAGAATACCCACGCAAAGGTTTCCTTGATGATGTCTATCAGCTGATAGACAACAAACTTGAAAAACTCCGTCAAAAGGGGACTTAATACATTTTCAAATATGGCTCCCAGTACTCCTGCCAGGAAATTTGCAAAACTGTCCATACGATTTGTTCCTACTGATCATATTCCGGTTTTGATCCGGTCAATTATTATCTTATCCTCATTACCGTTCTATGGAGACGGATGAATATAAATGCCGCTCCCGCCGCTATCACGAGAAGCAGCACTGTTAAAAATGTTCCGACATTGAAGGCATCCTTTAAGGTAAAGTTTGCAGTTGTCGTATTGCCTGCATAATCCGTAACGACCAGGGTGTAATTACCTTTGCCCTCTATAGTCGATCCGTCGAATGCGACAGGCTGATTGTTTCTGTAAAGCTCCGCTCTTGCAACATCATTGCAGCCGTAGCTTACATTCACCTTGCTATCCTTGCCGGATATATAAAATACCGGTGAAGTCAGGTCTCTGTCTATCCTTACCTGATATGTAGAGCCTGTTGCCATATCCATTACAGTGTATTTGTATACACCCTCTTCCCTCATCCAGTAATAATCAAGGGCGAATGACGCATTTCCGTTCTCATCCCTGATCGCGTTATCATCCTTATCGGAGATTGCGATTATCTTGCAGCCCTCCGGCGCATTGAATACCTCAATATCGCTGGTTCCGTTTGATACTATTCTGAAGGTTATGAAGGGATAATCCCCTTCCTCAGGGAAGTACCTGTTGAAGTTGACTGACGCCGCTTCAAACCATACTGTATAGAAGCCCGACTCGGTAAAGTTAAGTGAATCGTTTTCGTAAGGTGATCCGTCTTTGTATATAACGGTGGTAACTGTTGAAGGAACACTTATGGCTACGCCGCTGTTTACGATGGCTCCTGCAGGTATATTGGATGTGATGATCTCTCCTGATTTAAGGGTGAAGTTGTACATACCGGTATCAGCCATGAAATCCTGTCTGTAGCCTGTGTGACCGTTTACATCTTCTCCGCTGTAAACATTCGAACCTGCCTCTCCGGCAAATTCCGCTCCCGACTCACTTATAAGCCTGTCAATGTCCTCGTCTGTAATATCGTCGTTTGGATCGATCTCGAGATCCTCCGGTGAAAGTCCCGAATCATCCGGAACATCCGTAATGCCTGTCACATCCTGTGTACCCTCCGGAGCCGCCTTGAT
>DFKO01000235.1 GCA_002373855.1 Lachnospiraceae bacterium UBA3643 | reverse complement strand
TTATATTGCAGAGTTCCCTGACCAGGACATCCATTTTTATATAATCGAGATCTCCGGTCTCTTCATGACGCAGAGATGAGGAACCGATTTTTATTACTATTCTCTTTTTGTCCTTTATTTTTTCGCGCAACTGATTGTAAAGTTCGGTATTCATTTCATATATGCCTCTTTTTTATTAATATTTTATCAAAATTTATTTATAATTTGTACCTTGTGACGATTTTTTCCGCTACTTTTATTCCGTCAAGTGCTGCTGATGTGATACCGCCGGCATATCCGGCTCCTTCACCGCAAGGGTATACACCATCTGTATCAGCCATCAGTGTATCATTATCTCTTAAGATACGCAGGGGCGCCGAGGTCCTTGACTCAATACCGCAGAGGAGTACATTGTCATCATCAAAGCCTTTTATCTTATGCCCGAAATCATCAAATGCACCGATTATGTCAAAGTTAAGATTCTCGGGTAAAATACTCCTCAGATTACCGTATGTATAATGGCCTTTTATCTCAGGAGTTATCTCACCGGTATTATCCGGAGTTCCGTTATTCATTGAAGGTATATTATTTTTAAAATCAATGAGTTTCTGAACGGTTATTTTACCTGAATTAACATCAAAAGCCCGCTGTTCAATGGTTTCCTGAAATTTCATGCCATCAAACAGCCCGTCGCCGTAATCCTTTTCATCAACGGAAATAACAATGGCACTGTTTGCATTCAGACCGTCTCTGCCATGATTACTCATCCCGTTTACCGCCAGATATCCCGGCTCACTTGAAGCGTTTACCACATAACCTCCGGGACACATGCAGAATGAATAAACACTCTTGCCGGAAGGGGCGGTATATGTCAGTTTATAATCTGCAGAAGGCAGATCATCATCGTCCCTGCCGTACTGTGACATATTTATCATGCTCTGTCTGTGTTGTACCCTGAAACCTACCGCAAAGGGTTTGCTCTTCATCTTTAGTCCGGCATCATCAAGCATTCTGTATGTATCTCTGGCGGAATGACCCGTTGCGATCACCAAATATCTCGCCTGAAGGAAATACTCCTCATTTGTCAAAAGATTTTGTAATGATATTTTTTCGATGACCGACTCGGTTAACGATAATTGTTTTATGTAAATCCTTTTAAACAGAGTATTGAAACGTATCTCACCGCCCATTTCCTCGATGGATTTTCTCATATTTTTGACCATCCCGGTCAGATAATCGGACCCGATATGAGGCTTTGAATTAAATAAAATATCTTCAGGGGCTCCGTTTTTTACATATATTTTTAATATTTCCGAGATCCTGCCGTATTTATCAGATACTCCTGTCTGGAGTTTTCCGTCTGAAAATGTACCTGCTCCGCCTTCGCCAAACTGTATATTGGAATCTGTCATCAGCTTATCATTATTCCAGAAATCGTTAATATGACCGGTTCTTGTATCCACGTCATATCCTCTCTCGATAATGATGGGCTTTAATCCCGCTTTAGCCAGCATATAACCGCACATATATCCCGCCGGGCCGCTGCCTATAATTACAGGACGACCGTATTTTCTCAGGCTTACTTCCGCATTCTCCTTGGAAATCTCCGGATATTTATATATTGCGGGCTTATATTCCGAAATATTTAATTTACTGTTTTTTAAGAGCCTGTCTCTGTGTTTATCAGGTACTTTAAAACAGACAGTGTAAATATAATTAAGCTCCGGTTTTTTCCTTGCATCAAGGGATTTCTTTAATATCCTTAAGTCCGAAATGAGCCCTCCGTCTGTTTTTATTTTTTCAGAGAGAGCTTTTTTTATGATTTTCAGCTCATTTTCTTTGCCGGTTATTTTATCTGTATTAATTTTTAACTGATTAATCGTAAGCATTTTATTTAATAATATCCCCCGCTGCTTTAAGTGCAGATACAACGGCAAAATTAATATTATATCCGCCGCAGTGTCCGGTTACATCAAGCATCTCGCCTGTTATATAAAGCCCCGGATATTTCACTGATTCAAAATTGTCATTTATCTCACTAAGTCTTATGCCACCTTTCATTACCTGGGCAGCCTTATATTCTTTCAGTCCTTTTACCTTAAATGTCTGATGTTTAACTCCTTTAGTTACAGCATTTAAATCATTTATATCCGTATCTTTTTTAAGATATGCTGCCAGCTCATCGGTAAAAAGGCCTTTAAACAGATCAAGACCCGCATTTTTCTTATACTCAAAGAGACCTCTTACTTCTATATCAGACATAAAGGGCAGAAAATCCGCGATAATACAGCAACCATTATCAAGTATCTTTTTATCAATATAAAGAGACAGATTAAATACAGGTATGCCGGATAAACCGTAATCCGTAAACTGGATCTCACCTTCATCACTTACAGAATCAGCACTATCGCTTATAAGAGTCACTTTTGCTTCTGCTCTGGATTTGTTAAGCAGAGCAAAATCCCCGTCGCATTTAACTCCGCAGAGACCGGGACTAAAATATTCATAATCCAGATCAAGATTTTTAGTTATCTTAAATCCGTTAAATTCCTGCTCCTTATATACACCTGCTTTCCCACCGCAGGCCAGGATGACCCTGTCATATTCAGAGCCGTTTATTATATATTTTCCTGTTTTCTTTGAGACATTTTCTATATAGGTGTCAGTTATTATTCTGACATTATTGTTTTTCGCGGCATTAAGGAGCACATCCCTTACGGATGATGCTTTATTGGAAAACGGATATATACAGCCTTCCTTCGCCCTGATAAACAGACCGTATTTTTCAAAGAAATCTATGACATTCATAAATGATGCATTTTTATAAATGCCGGAAAGCTTTTCCCTGTCGCCTGTCACATATTTCGAAAGGTCATCGCCGTCTGCATTTGTCAGGTTGCATCTGCCGTTTCCTGTCATCAGGATCTTTTTTCCGGCCTTTTCCTGTCTTTCATATACAGTTACATTATTTGTTTTTATCTCCGCACATTTAACGGCAGCGCAGAGTCCTGCAAATCCACCGCCTATTACAGCGATATTCATATTTAAACCCCTTTTATGATCAGTTGCGCTGTTTTAATCCCAGCATCTTTCCTAAAGGAAGCAAAACAAATGCATACGGGGATTTAGAAACAGACATATAAGTCACTGCTCCTGAAAGAATAAAGAAAATATAAACTATAAAGAAATCAATCACGCCCGTAATTACAAGTATCATCAGATCCGGCATAAATAGAGATAAAATAAGCCTTAGCACAAGAGTGATCACAAATACAGGAACCATAACCAGGATCGGTCTTAAAAATCTTTTGTTAAAACCCGGTGAATATTTCACATTCCGACGTACAAACAGCATTGAAAGCAGCATATTAATAACTGCAAACGCATATATGGATACAGGCATAAGGAAACTGCCGAGTATCCTGCCTCCAAAGATCATGATGAGCGCCATAACACCTATTGAGATAAAGCTTGTGAGAGCTGACGCAAAGAGTTCTCCGAGACCTATCAGTATATTTTTAGACAGCATCATCATGCCAAATGCAATACCGGCAGGGAGACATACATACAATACATGGTTCATAAATTCTGATTTAACGCCAAATACACCGTTTAAAATACACGGTGCATTTACTGTGAGATAAATCACAAAAGGGAAATAATATATGGCAAATTTTTTATGTATCTCTGTTATTTTAAATCTGATCTCGTGCATATCACCCGTATCAGTGCTGACGGCGATAGATTTCCTGTCAAAAAATGAATACATGTATGACAGTGCAAGAGGAATAAATGTGATAACAGGCAGGTATACAAAATATGCTGTCTCCCGGTAGGTAATCAGTTCTTTTGAATATCCCGCTTTATTCATTATCATAAAAATAAGTCCGGAAGCCACGATCATCATAAGAGGAAGTGTGATCTGATTGATTGATAAGAGCACGGCCGGTTTTATCAGTCTGGAAACAAAATCATATATATCAATCCGTCTTTTGGTCTTATCACCTGTTACAATATTCATCTTGTGATTCCTGTAATTGATAATGCAGGCAACAAAAGCAATAAAAGAAGCAACTGACATACCGAGAGCGATACCGGCACCTTTAAATATATATGGTATATTGGGATCATAAAGGATCTTCTCTGCCTTAAATCCTTGTGCATCAAAAAATCCCGAAAAAACAATTATCAATACGAAAGTCAGGACTGCTTTTGACATAAATATCGTATAAAGCGAATTATTAACTCTCGCTCCCAGGAAAAATCCGTAAAATATAAAACAAAATGATGTAAAAATAAGAAATGGAATTAGTGAATAAAGGATTATATAACCGTAAGGAGAAAAAAGTACATATTTCTTTATCTTATCTATGAAAGAAAAAATAAGTATACAGCATAATCCAAGATAAACAAATAATGCCATATTAGAATACACGAGAATCCTGACGGAATTTTTGCTGTTCATGATATCAAGCTGTTCTCTCACTTTTTTTGACACAAACTCAAGAAGCGCAAAAGGAAAGCCAAAAAGCAAAAGGGCCACGGGCATAAGAGCCGAAATAAATGTGAGAATTCCGGAGCCTTTACATGTATTTACGATATACGTGGCTGATGCCATATAAACAAGGACACATATAAATACAGATATGTGACGCATTTTTTTGGATGAAACCTTTAATCCCTTCATAATAAATATTTCCCCTGAATTTATCTTGTAATATTAAGATCGTTTAATATTTTATTTTGCTTATCTTCCATGACGATACGCTCATCATCTTCCATATGATCGTACCCGAGGAGATGCAGCACACTGTGAGCTGTCAGAAATGACAATTCTCTTTTTAAACTGTGACCATATTCCGCAGCCTGATCTTCTGCTCTTTTCAGACAGATCACTATATCACCGAGTATCACTTCATCCGTGTCAGGATCAAATATGTCAAAATATGATTCCTCCCTGTCAAGGATGGAATAATCTGCGGGAATTTCAAAATCAATATTAGGAAACGAGAGCACATCCGTCACCTTATCAATGCCTCTTAACTCATTATTAAGATTCTTTATGGTATCCTCATCAGTAAGTGTCAGGGATACCCTGCAGTCTCTGTCAAAGCCTTCTGATAACAGAGCTTTTTCTATTACGAGCTTTGAGTTTTCCTCCATACCCGGAGTTATGTCCGGTTCTTTACCCGTTTCGTTTATGTATTCAAGATTTACATTGATCATGTTCATTACCGTATCTTTATTTATGTGCACCGATGTGATAAATTAATCCCATGAGCGAAAAATCAATTTCAAAACAAATATCATTACCTGAAGAATTCATCAAACGCATGGAAAAGCTTGACGGCTTCTCCGTGTCTGATTATTTACGATCGTTTGATGAAGAATCTTCAAAAGGAATCCATTTAAATACCCGTCTTATGGATGAAAAATCTTTTTTATCATCATACGGCGATTTATTTGAAAAACTACCCTATGGCAAAAATGCATACCGCTCAGGCCTTGATAAGCCCGGGTTAAGCCCGTTAAGTCACTGCGGTCTCATATATTCCCAGGATCCCGGTGCCATGATGCCGGTCAGCGCTCTCCCGTTTGATATAAAGGAAGGCTCACTGATCCTCGATATGTGCGCTGCGCCCGGAGGCAAGACATCCATGCTCGCTTCTGTTGCCGGTAACAATTCTGTCATAGTTGCAAATGAGATAAATACCTCAAGAAACAAAATCCTCCAGAGCAATATGGAGCGAATGGGATATGATAATGTGGTCATCACCTCATATGACTCATCAAAAATCGCTTCTATCTGGCCATCAGCCTTTGATATGATCCTGATAGACGCACCGTGCAGCGGTGAAGGAATGTTTCGTAAATATCCCGAAGCAGTTAATGAATGGTCCGTGGATAATGTTAAAAACTGTGCCCTTCGTCAGAGGGAAATCGTCTCTAACGGCTACCTGGCTCTTAAGGACGGGGGCATCATGATTTATTCCACCTGCACATATTCACCTGAAGAAAATGAAGATATCATCTCTTATTTAACTGATGAATATCATATGGAGATAATCGCTCCCTGCGAGAGCATCCTAAAATACTCAGCGCCCTCACTTTTAACCGACAAGGCAAGGCGTTTTTACCCTTATGTTGCATACGGTGAAGGCCAGTTCCTCTGTATCCTTAAAAAATCAGGAAATGATACTTCACACAATCTTTATCCGGTTACGCTAAAGGCACCGGATAAAAAGCAGCTTGCAATGATTTCCGATACTCTTAAAGGCAATCAAGGTCTTATGCCGGGAGTCAAAATCAATTATTATAATTACAACAATTCCGTTATAGCAATTAACAAAAACCTGTTAACGGATGATAATGAAATGGTTCTTAATTTAAAGCCGGCTTCCTTTGAAAGGCTATTTGTGATTGCAGGTACATTTGATAAAAACAGGTTTACGCCCCATCATCATCTCTATAAAGCTTTTGGACCAATGTTTACAAATATATACAATCCGTCAGATGATGATATATGTAAATACCTGCGGGGCGAGGAACTGCGTCGCGATGTACCAAACGGTTACGGTGTCATTTTATATAACGGCGCACCTGCAGGCGGCTATAAAGCAAGCAACGGAAGGCTTAAAAACCATTATCCAAAAGGACTCCGCAATCTTAAATGATCACTTATGATAAGGCTCATTGTTTTTAATCCTGTAAGCTCTGTATATCTGCTCGAGGAGTATGACTCTCATCAGCTGATGGGGAAATGTCATCTTGGAAAATGACAGTTTCGTACTTCCGAGCTTTTTAATATCATCATGAAGTCCGAGGGAACCTCCGATCATAAACTGGATATGGCTTACCGAGGCGTTTTCCTGTTTTGTAAAAAAATCGGCAAAGCCTTCGCTTGTCACCTGACTGCCCTCAATACAAAGAGGGACTAATGCAGCATCCTCATTTATGTATTTTAATATCCGCTCTGCTTCTTTTGAGAGGATTATGGATACCTCTTTTTCAGATGCGTTTTCGGGAGTTTTCTCATCCTTTACTTCAAAGATATTAAGATTCACATATCTCGAGAGTCTCTTTGAATATTCATCTATCGCATCCGTAAAAAATCTTTCTTTTATCCTTCCGACACAGATAATATCAATACGCATCAGTCATCGCTCTCATAAAGGTAATGATAAATATCCTCAACAATATGATCCGAAAACAGAGGGTCAAGATTCATAAACTTGCCTTTAAGCAGGGCATTTATCTTGGCATATCTGGTGAAATATTTCTCTTCTTCCGATTCATCACTGTTAACAGGAAGATTTTTTTCTATATAATCTTTTGTCAGACTTGTCTTGTACCAGTCCTCGATCTCTTTTTCCAATCTGTCTTCATCTCCTGCATCTTTCTTGAGGTTTTTAAATGACTTGATAGATAAAAAGCCTGCGATGATCAGTATGATAAATATCACTCCCATAACAAGAGGAATGGTATAATGACTGAATGTATTTAACTTTATCGGGATGATCTCAAAAAAGAGAAGCACCATACATATAAGACCCGCAAAGCCGACGATGATAAGGGAAAATGCAGATGACTTCATCTCCTCCGCTCTCTCACTTGTCTTTTGATAAACAGAAGGGCCTTTATTGTATGAAGCTATCTTTGCATGTTCCTTGCTTGATATAGTCCTGTTTTTTATAATATCTATCTCATTAATATTTTCTGTTAAGGATTCTTCGGGCTCCATATCGCCAAACGCATTATCAAGGGCTGCATTAAAGCTGTCAGAGTCAAAATCATCACCTGTCTCCTCTGACACGGGATTACCCTTCTCATCAAGAGCATCCACAAGCGGCACATCGCATTTTGGACAGATTTTTATTCCTTCAACAAATTCATTTTTACAATTAGGACACCATGCCATAATTATTTACCCCCTCCGGGAAATTTAGTTATCTGTATTATTTTCTTCAGGTGCGTCAGGTATCTGTACCAAAAGGGCCGGATCAATTGCAGCACCCGGTATGATATTGCCCATGGTATCAAGGGATGAAAGCAGGATGGTACCGTCTCCCGTATCAACCAGGAACAGGTTGTTGGTCTTGGTCTGGTTACCAAACATGTCTTTCAGATACTCGACAAAAATATAATAAATATGATCATTAATTTTTATTGCCTGTGATACAGAGTATGTATAATTGTTTCCGCCCGGAATCAGACCGTTGTAATCAACTGCTCTGCCCGAGTTTTTATTATATGCATAAAGCTGTCCGATAACACCGTCTACATTAAGAGGTGTATCTACGGTCAGGTTATACGAAACTTCTGTAACAGGTCCCGGTATACCCTCCTGGCTGTATGCAATAAATACAACTGTGCTTGAGCCGATAGGCATGGGTATGGGCGACAGATACAGGGCACTGTTCATATTTGGCACCGTACCGTCAAGGGTGTAATAAACATCCGTATATGCCTGTACATCAACTTCAATAAGTTCCGGCTCTTCATAGTCGCCACCCTCTGTCATAACAATCGGAGGATTAGGTACACTGTTATCGATAGTAAATGTCCTGTGAACCACTTCACTCTTTATGCCGTAATCATTCACAAAGAGTGCCGATATCTTAATGATACCTCTCTCTAACTTAATAGGTGCCTGATATACTTCATCCTCTGTGGTAGCGTCGGCACCATTCATGTTGTAATATATGGTACCCTTTATATTACTTGATAAATAAAGCATCTGCTCATCTTCATATACTCCGTCGTCAAGAGAAAACTCAGGAGCTTCTGCCATATAATCAATAAACTGTTCTTTAACCGTATCAATATAACAGTTATTTAATACTTCGGCCGCCATCTCATAATTGCCGGTCGTCACATAATAATTAACCATATCATTGTATGCTATGGCCGCATTACCGTCATTAAGGTTTATGATCTCCCACAGCATAAGCAGTGCATCATCATCATCGCCAACATTGAAATAATACTGTGACAGCTTGTATTTAAGGGCTCCGCTCTGGGAATTTAAAGTCAGGGCTTTTTCCATATATTCTATGGCAGCCTGATAATCGCCTCTTGCGGCAGCCTCATCCGCGAGTTTTGTCTGATATTCATACGAACTGCTCTGATATATTCTCTCGGAGATTGATCCCGCTATCTTGTATATACCAAATACAAGGAGCACAACAGCGGCCAATATGAACCATTTTGCCTTACTGTGTATTACAAAATTACAGAATTTCTTTATGTAATAACTTTCATAAGCAAAATCATCAAAGGGATCTATCTCATATTCACTGTCAAACTCGGTAAGCGTAGAATCGGCATACATCTCATCATAAAGGGAATCCGAGAGATTGCGTACTACCTTAGGTCCTCCTTCAGGTGCACTGATACCCGCAAGAGCAACTGTATCAACATGTTTATCTTTATTTGCAGGTTTGTTTTTATGTTTTCCCAAAGCGGAAACAGGTTTTGAAGGCTTTGCCTTTGACTTTGGAGGTTCAGGTTTTTTCTTCTCTCTCCTTGATATCTCCGTCATCTTTTTTTCTGATTTTGGTGCCGGCGCTGCCGGAGCCTCGGCAAAATCCCGGTATTCTCCGCCGTCATAAGGATCAAAAAATACAGGCTCACCGTTTTCGTCAAAATATCCGGGTACGTAAACTTCATTTCCGTTTTCATCTACGACAGGGATGGTCTCTATAAAATTACCAAACTCATCATAAAAACCGGTGAGCTCAACAAAGTTGCCGTTTTCATCAAAATATCCGGGAGTCTCTACGAAGTTGCCGTTTTCATCATAATATCCAAATACAGGTTCCTCTCCCTCAGGAAAATAATCGGGAGTCTCAACATAATCGGATATATCGGAGAGAGATTCGTTGATACTCTGCTCTATCTCCGGTTCAAAATCAGGCACGAAATTGATCTCCGCACCGCATACTTCGCATAACAGCTTGTCATCTGCAATTTTATTACCGCAATTAGGACAAATCATAATAATCAGCCTGTCACAGATTCAGCACAGTTTTTCAACAACATGGCAATGGTCATGGGACCTACTCCGCCGGGAACAGGTGTGATAAGACCTGCTACGGGTGCGACTTTATCATAGTCCACATCACCGCAGAGCTTATTATCAGCGCCTCTGTGTATACCAACATCTATAACGGTGGCTCCTTCCTTAACATATTCATCATCTATAAACTTTGGTTTACCAATGGCAACCACAAGGATATCCGCTCTCTTGCATACTTCCTTAAGATTTTTTGTCCTTGAATGGCATGTGGTAACAGTGCCGTTCTCACGAAGGAGAAGTATGGACATGGGCTTGCCCACAATATTGCTCCTGCCTACTACCACACATTCTTTACCGTTTATATCTACGCCTGAACGCTTTAACAACTCGATCACACCGGCAGGAGTACATGGCAGAAAGCCCTTCTCGCCTATTACCATCTTTCCGACAGTTTCAGGATGAAATCCGTCCACATCCTTGAGGGGACTGATTGCTCTGATTATCGCATCCTCAACGATATGACCGGGCAGAGGCAGCTGGCATAATATACCGTTTACAGAATCATCTTTATTAAGCTTATCTATTAAACTTAAGAGTTCTTCCTGAGTGGTCTCCTCGGGAAGTTCGTATGATACGGATTTGATACCTGTATATTCGCAGGCTTTTTTCTTATTGCCTACATAAACTGCAGACGCTGGATCATTTCCGACGAGGATGACAGCCAGACAGGGATAAATACCTTTACCGTTAAGGTCTGCAACTTTTGCCTTTACCTCATCTTTTATAGCCTGTGATATTGCTTTTCCATCAATTATATTAGCCATTATTTATGCTCCTTTATCATTAAAACAGTCCTGTAATGTTTCCGTCATCATCAACATCAATTGAGAATGCAGCAGGTTTTTTCGGAAGTCCCGGCATGGTCATGATATCTCCGGTCAGGACTACTATAAAGCCTGCACCGTTTGAAATATATACATCCCTGATCTCAAGATCAAATCCCTTTGGAGATCCAAGAAGTTTTGGATTATCCGAAAGCGAATACTGGGTTTTGGCCATACATACAGGCAGATCTGAAAATCCGAGTTTTGTCAGATTGTCAATGACAGTACCTGCCTTGCTGCTGTATACCACTTTGCCTGCGCCATAAATATTTGTGGCAATCGATTCAATCTTTTCTTTAATGCCAAGAGTATCTTCATAGAGAACCTTAAACTGAGATTCCCTGCCATCGACAATTGCAGCGATTTTATCGGCAAGGTCCATGGCACCTTCTCCGCCCTTTGCCCATACATCAGATATGGAATACTCGGCGCCGGCCTCTCTGACTATAGCCTCAAGGGTATCAAGCTCTTCCTTTGAGTCTGATACAAATGAATTTATGGCTACAACAACAGGTAGATTGTATTTCTGTATATTTTCAATATGTCTTAAGAGATTGCATGCTCCTTTTTTAAGAGCCTCCACATCAGGTGTCTTTAAATCTTCTTTGGCTACACCGCCGTTATATTTAAGGGCTCTCACAGTAGCCACCAGTACAACGCAGTCAGGCTTAAGACCGGCTTTTCGGCATTTAATGTCAAAAAACTTTTCGGCACCGAGATCTGCGCCAAATCCCGCCTCTGTAATGCAGTAATCAGCCATCTTAAGAGCTGCCTTTGTAGCAATTACAGAGTTGCATCCGTGGGCGATATTTGCAAAAGGGCCGCCGTGGATAAGCACAGGCGAGTGCTCCAGAGTCTGTACCAGATTAGGCTTTATGGCATCTTTAAGGAGTGCTGCCATGGCGCCTACAGCATTTAACTGACCTGCTGTCACAGGCTCTCCTGCATAATTGTATGCAACGATTATACGGCTGAGTCTTTCTTTTAAATCCTTCATGTCACTTGCAAGACAGAGAATAGCCATGATCTCTGATGCTACGGTGATGCAGAAATGGTCCTCTCTCACAAATCCGTCTGTCTTGCTGCCAAGACCTACTACAACATTACGGAGTACTCTGTCATTCATATCGAGACATCTCTTCCATGTGATCTGACGTGAATCAATATTTAATTCATTACCCTGCTGAATATGGTTATCAAGGATTGCTGCCAAAAGGTTATTGGCACTGGTAATGGCATGAAAATCACCTGTAAAATGAAGATTGATCTCATCCATAGGTACAACCTGGGCGTATCCGCCACCTGCAGCGCCACCCTTTACTCCAAAGCAGGGGCCGAGCGAGGGCTCTCTGAGTGCAAGCATGGCTTTTCTGCCTGTCCGCTTAAATCCGTCTACGAGGCCTACACTTGTAGTAGTCTTTCCTTCTCCTGCCGGAGTGGGATTAATAGCTGTTACAAGTATCAGTTTGCCGTTTTTTCGTGATTCAAGACTTTTAAGATATGAATCAGAAAGTTTAGCCTTGTACTTACCGTAAAGTTCAAGGTCGTCCTCGCTGATACCGACTGATGCGGCCACATCCTTAATGGGCTTCAGCACCGCTTCCCTTGCAATCTCAATGTCTGTCTTCATTTCTCTCTCCTTAAATATTTATAAATCCTTTAATATTTCCTCAAGCTGTTCTTTGCTTACCAGGACATTTCTGGGTTTTGTACCCTGCTCACCGCTGACGATACCATACTCCTGCATCTGATCTATCATCCTGGCAGCCCTGTTAAAGCCTATTCTGTACATACGCTGGAGCATTCCGCTTGATGCAGAGCCTTTCTCTACTACAAAACGGCTGGCTTCCTTGAAATATTCATCAACATCGCTTCCGCCATCATCTGCTTTTGAATTGCCTCCTGAAGGCGCTCCCTTGGCTATTGATGCTATTTCAGATTCAGCATCCGATGAGCTGTCATATTCATTATTATTTTTCAGGAATTCGACAACATTCTTTACTTCATCATCGGATACAAATGCACCCTGTACACGAAGGGGCTTTGTATATCCCTGAGGGAAGAAAAGCATATCACCTTTACCGATAAGTCTCTCGGCACCTGTTGTATCAAGAATGGTTCTCGAATCAATACCGGATGAAACCCTGAAGGCCACACGGCTCGGCATATTAGCCTTGATGAGTCCGGTGATTACATCTACCGAAGGCCTCTGTGTTGCAATGATAAGATGTATACCTGCCGCTCTTGCAAGCTGGGCCAGACGGCATATTGACTCCTCAACTTCTTTTGAAGCCACCATCATAAGGTCTGCAAGCTCATCTACTATGACAACAATCTGAGGCATCTTTTCCGGAATATCCGGGACGTCTTTATTGTCCTCAACATATTTGTTAAAGCCTTTCAGGTCTCTGACCTGAGCCTGGGCAAACTTATTATATCTGTTTGTCATCTCATTAACTGCCCATTGAAGGGATGCACTGGCCTTTTTAGGGTCAGTGACAACGGGCAGGAGTAGATGTGGTATACCGTTATATACGGAGAGCTCTACTACCTTGGGATCGATCATTATGAGCTTTACATCATCGGGATGAGCCTTATACAAAATACCCATTATCAGAGTATTTATACATACGGATTTACCTGCACCCGT
>DFKO01000224.1 GCA_002373855.1 Lachnospiraceae bacterium UBA3643 | reverse complement strand
TTCCGTCTCCTCCCTGTCCGCTTGGCGTAGGATCTCCCCCGTCTCCGCCCGGAGTAGAATCAGTATCCTCATCATCGCTGTTATCATCATCTCCGTCAAATCCGTCAAAGGTCTCATCGACTATACGCATACCGTACTGGTTGTAATACGCGGTAGGGAGATAATATACCATGGTATCGCCGTCTTCGGGAACGAAGTCTCTGTAATATGTACCATCAGCATTTTTATATGCAACACCGAAGGGAACCATCTGGGCTTTCAGCATCTCAGAGCCCGTATATGTCATTCCGTCCCTGTCATATCCCATGAAATAATAGGGATAAATATCGGAATTGTCCGATTTATTCTCATAGATTCCGTAGCATGCAACACTGTCAAGCGTCACTATATTATCTGTTGTGTCCTTCTTGCTGTACTCTGTCACATTATTGCCGCTGATGACCTGTGTCGTACTAGTGACATTTCTGACTTCATGTCTCTGGAACGAGGGTATGAAGTATGTACCGTTGCCAAGGTCATAAAATCCGAGTCCGTTGCCTGCGGATGTGCTGACGATATAATTGTCGTATGTACCGTCATTATCAAAGGTTCCTGATATAAAATCAAGATTATAAGCGGAATACGGCTCAGCGTTCTCATCAAGCTTAAGATCCGCCGTAGAGGTTCCTGTCTTCCTCTTCTTCATCCTGTCCTTGACATACTTGCATATAGAGGACCATGTGGTACCGTCGATCTCAGAGCCTTCCTTTAAATGATCAAGTGCCGCAAATGCCGAATCTGTATATGTCAGATTGTAAGTATAAAGTGTGACATCTCCCGTACTGGTGATCTGCTTGATATCAACTGTAATGGTATCATCATCATTCTCTGTGATCACTGTGCTGTATCTGAAATGCAGACCGTCGGAAACGGCTGCCTTGATACTTGTATATGTATCCATCTCAGAGGTGGTCTGGGTCGCATCCCAGTTGTTGATGATCTCTGTAGAATTGTTTACAACACTTCCTATAGTCTTCTCACCGTTAATGACCGCCACAAGATCGTCATATGATACATTTTCCGCAAGGGCATTGCCTGCACTGTCATAGAAGGATACGCCTTCATATTCAAATACGATGGAAATATATTTCCTCGTGACACTGTCTGCACTGTATTCTGTATAGACCTGAGCCGTTCCTCCGGCAGAGCCGTTGCCTCCAGCATTGTCTATGATAGACTGGGCCTCATCATCCATTTCGATAAGCTCGGGCGCTTCTTCAAAAACATCTCCCCCTGTTACGAAGCTGTCAGTGCTTACAACATAATATTCAAGAGACGGTGTTGAAAACTCATAATACTTCTCAATATCTGACATCGGATAATTCCACACTTCGTGGTATTTCACACCGCTCTCAACCGAGCAGTTCTTTACAACCGCTGCGATCTTGTCAAACGGATTTGCATTATCCTCAAGCTCTGCCAGATCATCAAGACCTCCGGTATCGGGTCTGCATATTATCACCTTCTTATCAAAAATGTAATATACATAGAGCTGACCGTTTCTGATAGCTGTATCTATCTTCTGGAATTTGCCTGCATCCGTGTCAATACTTATCTTGATGATATTATTAAGGAGCCAGCTGTAATCAGTCATGATATTTGTAATGGATGTAAGAGGGATCACATAAGGTGTAATATAATCACCGTATACGACTCCCTCCGGTGAAATACCGACCTCCATTGTTCCTTTAAAAACGGCAAGATCATCACATATAAATGTGGGGCTTACAACACCTGCCTCTGCTGTCACAAATGCAGATGCATCAAGGTAGCCGTTATAAAGCTTGAATCCAAGATCCCTAATATAAGCTGTTGAAGCATTAATATATTCACCGTTTATTTTTCCAACGAGCATTTCACTTGGGTTAAAAATCTTAAGCCAGTTTTCTTTTGTGGTATTAAAGCCCCACTTTATATCAAAATCTCCTGTAAGATTTATAGTATAGGATGATGCTCTGTTGTTTCGAAGAAACGCCCAATACGCATCCGGGTTTGTTACGAGCTTATAAGATGCATTTTTATATTTATACTCGGAATATTTGGGGTCACGCTTTTTATATTCCAAATAAAACTGTGCCTCATCATAGTCTTCTTCAAAATCATAATCATTTGTAGCATCGTTGGTAAATGAGAAAAAACCGTCTCTTCCGATATCAAGCGCACATCCTGCATAATTAGGTTCCACAACATATGAATAAAAGCCAAAAAGATTTGTAAATCGGTCACTTGTTCCATATACAGTACCTGACGCAAGTTCAGGGTAATAAAAATTATCATGAGGAGTAAGTCTGTAATTATATTCAGTTGCAAAATTAATACCATATTGCTTTAATGTCTTCGTAGGAATATATTCCACATCAAACAGGGTTCCCTCGGGGATCTTTACATGACATATGGTCCCTACAAAATCAAATGCAGCGCCATCCTCGACCTCGTCCTCAACAGTATCATCCGCTGTCTCTGTATCCGCTATGGGATTACCGTCCTCATCAACTACCTCCACCTCTATATCGGGACCTGTATA
>DFKO01000081.1 GCA_002373855.1 Lachnospiraceae bacterium UBA3643 | reverse complement strand
GTCTCCAAGGCTTTCTTCCGCCGCCTGATACTTCAGAACGTGTCTTTGCTTTCTGTGTTCCCTGACGATTATTTGCAAGCTGCTGTACAACTGCTAAGTGAACTAAGTGTTCGTTGATCTCTACTCCAAAGATTGCATCACTCAAGTCGATTGTACCAACTTCTTTGCCTTCCATATTTACAACAGATACTTTTGCCATTGTAAGTTGTCCTCCTTTCAAGTGATTAAATCTCAACCTTAGTTGTTTCTTTAATAGTTACAAGTGCCTTCTTTGCTCCGGGTACTGCGCCCTTAACAAGGAGAAGGTTCTTTTCTGCGTCAACCTTAACTACCTCAAGGTTCTTAACTGTTACAGTTACGCATCCCATGTGTCCGGGCATGTGCTTACCCTTGAATACTCTTGAAGGGCTTGAGCATGCACCGTTTGAACCTGCATGACGATGATACTTTGAACCGTGAGCCATGGGGCCTCTTGACTGACCGTGTCTCTTGATTGCACCCTGGAAACCTTTACCCTTTGAAACAGCTGTTGCATCTACATGATCGCCGTTTGCAAAGATGTCTGCCTTGATCTCCTGAGCAAGTGAGTACTCGTCTGCGTTCTCGAGTTTGAACTCTCTTACATATCTCTTTGCAGATACGCCTGCTTTCTTGAAGTGTCCCATCTCAGCCTTTGTTGCTCCGTGACGGTTAACTACCTCTTTCTTGCCGGCCTTATCTTTGTTGATGATCTTTTCTTTCTTGTCGCCGAATCCGACCTGTACTGCGCTGTATCCGTCGTTCTCAACTGTCTTGATCTGTGTTACTACACAGGGACCGGCCTGAAGAACTGTTACGGGGATGAGCGAGCCGTCTTCTGCGAAGATCTGTGTCATTCCGACTTTTGTTGCTAAAATTGCTTTCTTCATTTTTTCCTCCTTTTTTCTACTAAAGCGGTATGGAAAACTCTTACTTGCGGTTCTTTGCTGTGACGACCGTTTTCGGACCATACATAAAGTTAGTAGAGGTTATTTGATTTGTTTTCTTTTTATAATACGGATAAACCGGATTATTTCATCTTAATGTCAACATAGACACCGGCAGGGATATCCATCTTCTGCAAAGACTCAACAATCTTCTGTGAAGGATTGTGAATATCGATCAGTCTCTTATGTGTTCTCTGCTCGAACTGCTCTCTTGAATCCTTGTACTTGTGTACAGCACGAAGGATGGTTACTACTTCCTTTTTAGTAGGAAGGGGAACCGGTCCTGAAACCTCTCCGCCGTTCTTCTTAACCGTATCGATGATTTTCTTTGCTGATGCATCCACTAACTGATGATCATACGCTTTTAATGTGACTCTCATTTTCTGATCTGCCATAAAAAAAGTCGCCTCCTTTTCGCACTTATTTTTTAATTTAGTCATAAGTACGACAAGCTGGTGACTGTACCACTTTCCCGGGTGTGTCGCGTTTGTTTCTTTCAAAAAACCGACTTCACTCGTCGTTTCTGTATATTACAGACGGTTATAAAGCTTTGTACAGTGACTTGTCGTCATATTATCTGACATTCGCTCCACGGAAAACCTGCATAAGCTTTCGCCGATGCAGCAACCTCACGCTTCATCGCTATCATGCCACAGCAATTGATAGTATACTTGTTTGTTTTGAATAATGCAAGAACTTTTTTAAGAAATTTTGAAAAAATTGCACAAAAATGAAAAAACGGTCTGTTTTCGAACGAGTTTCTTCTAATAGTAATGCATTATTATCTGACATTCATCACACCGACAGCCTGATGCTTTAAAAGAGAAAATATACTGTTTAAATATATCGATCCCGGCAAGATACTCTCAAATATAAAGAATCCCCCGGACATATCAATACTCCGGGGGATTTAATCATTTCTATCAATATTTTATTGAGTATAAATTCGGATTAAAGCTCATCCTTTACATCCTTGACTGAATCAAACTCATCAACTATCTCTTTATCGGGAGCCTTTGTGATCAGGCTGACAATTATGATAAAGACAAGGCTGACGGGGAATCCGATAGCAAGGGAGTAAAGCCCTGTGACCTTACCGATCGTAGCACCGCCGATAAGAGGGATGTAATCCCAGAGGATAACTGTTGCAGCACCTGATACAAGTCCTGCCATGGCGCCGGGGAGATTTGTCCTCTTCCAGAAAAGTGATGTGAGTACGAGAGGTCCGAATGCTGCACCGAGTCCTGCCCACGCATCTGATACGAGTCCCATTACGGATGAATCGGGATTCCATGCGATCAGGTATGCGATGACTGCAATCACAATGATGATCACACGGCTGATGGTAAGTACCTTTTTATCATCAGCATCTTTCTTGATGATGCTCTTGTAAATATCTTCCGCGATGGCAGAGGCACTGACAAGGAGCTGGGAATCAGCTGTCGACATGATAGCTGCAAGGATACCGCAGAGGAATATACCTGCCACAAAAGGAGCAGACATCTCAACGGTAAATACCTTTTTAATCATCTCTATGAAGATCCTCTCAGTACCGGCCTCCATCATAGCGTCGTAATCCATGTACGCTCTGCCTACGATACCGATAACTGCAGCCATGAAAAGTGATATAGCAACCCATACAATCGCAACCGTCTTGGACTTGGTCATCTCCTTCTCACTCTTTACTGCCATGAATCTGACGAGAATATGGGGCATACCAAAGTATCCGAGTCCCCA
>DFKO01000152.1 GCA_002373855.1 Lachnospiraceae bacterium UBA3643 | reverse complement strand
AAAAAATGATAGCTTTGATTAAATCAGTAACGGAAACAAGATTATCAATGTGTTGTCGAATGTACATCTCCCGGGCAAATAAGATGGCCGGGGCGTGCGAAGCATTGCCTGCACCCCCTGAAATGATTCGATATTAAAAATGTGAGAGATCATAAATGCCAACTGCCCGGGAGTAAAACAAAACACTCCCGGGTTTTCTATTGCAGAGAAGACTCAGGAAAGCAATGGAAAACCGGAAGAAAAAGAGAAACGAAAAAAATAAGAGATTAAACAGATTAAATAAAACAAAAAGGAGATTAAGATTATGAGCAATTACAGATTTGAAACATTACAGTTACACGTAGGACAGGAACAGGCAGACCCAGCAACAGATTCAAGAGCAGTTCCCATTTATCAGACAACATCATATGTATTCCATAATAGCAAGCATGCTGCAGACAGATTCGGACTCGCAGATGCCGGAAACGTTTATGGCAGAATCACAAACTCGACACAGGAAGTACTTGAAAAGAGAATAGCAGCACTTGAAGGCGGAAGCGCAGCTCTCGCAGTTGCATCAGGAGCAGCAGCCATCTCATATACGATTCAGGCACTGACAGCCGGAGGCGGACATATAGTTGCACAGAAGACCATCTACGGAGGCAGCTACAACCTCTTATCACACACACTTCCCCAGTATGGTATAGAGACAACATTTGTCAACGCCCACGATCTTGCAGAGGTAGAGGGAGCGATCAAAGACAGCACAAAAGCAATCTACCTTGAGACTCTCGGAAATCCTCACAGTGATATTCCCGATATTGATGCAATCGCAGAGATAGCTCATAAGCACGGATTACCTCTCGTAATCGATAATACATTCGGTACACCTTATTTAATAAGACCTCTTGAGCACGGTGCAGATATCGTAGTTCATTCTGCCACAAAGTTTATCGGCGGTCACGGTACCACACTGGGCGGTATCATCGTTGAGGGTGGCAAGTTTGACTGGAAGGCAAGCGGCAAGTATCCCGCACTCACAGAGCCCAACCCCAGCTACCACGGTCTTGCATTCTATGATGCACTGGGACCTGCCACATTTGTGACATACATCAGAACTATCCTGCTCAGAGATACAGGAGCAGCAATCTCTCCGTTTAATGCATTCCTCCTTCTTCAGGGCACAGAGACTCTGTCACTCAGACTCGAAAGACATGTTGAGAATACATTAAAGGTTGTAGAGTTCTTAAAGAATCATCCCAAGGTTGCAAAGGTTAACCATCCTTCACTTCCGGATCATCCTCAGCATGATCTCTACAAGAAGTACTTTAAGAACGGCGGCGGTTCAATCTTTACATTTGATATCAAGGGCGGCCAGGAGGAAGCATGGAAGTTTATCGACAATCTTGAGATCTTTTCACTCCTCGCCAATGTTGCCGATGTAAAGAGCCTTGTGATCCATCCTGCATCAACAACACACTCTCAGCTGACTGATGAGGAACTGGCAGATACAGGTATATCAAAAGCAACCATACGTCTCTCGATAGGTACAGAGCATATCGATGATATCATCGCCGATCTCGAGAAAGGCTTTGCTGCAATATAGTAAAGAGCTATAACAAAAAGTTATCGCTTGTGATAAAAACGGTATAATTTTCAAATACATATGCTGATGTTAAGATAAAAACATCTTAAGAGAACAAACAAAATACATGAAAGGAGATGCGGATTATGACAATTAAAATGTGCTGTAAAACGAAATATATGACATGTTGTCGAATGTCAAATACCCGGGACAGATGGGCTTTTGGGGCATCCGATCGGATTTCCGCATCCCTTTATGAAGAGCGATGTTGAATGAATTGATGCCTAAAAAACGTTTTACTACCCGGGAGCTTACAAGAGTTTCCGGGTTTTTTATTACCTCCCGGTATAAATAAAAATTATAGAAAAACATAGAAAAAAAATATAAACAGAAAGAAGGAAAAACAAATGAGCTTAAACATCAATTCATTACTTATACATGGCGGCATAGACGGAGATGAGACAACAGGAGCAGTGAATGTTCCCATTTATCAGACGTCAACATACAAGCAGGACGGACTTGGAAAAGACAGAGGATGGGAATACTCAAGAACGGGAAATCCCACAAGAGCAGCGCTTGAAAAGCTTATAGCGGATCTTGAGCAGGGCAAATACGGACTTGCATTTGCATCGGGACTGGCAGCGATCAGCACAGTTTTATCACTGTTTAAATCAGGGGACAAGCTGGTTGTATCTGACAACATATACGGCGGTACATTCAGAATACTCGACAACGTATTTAAAAACTTTGGCATCACATACGAGATAGTAAATACTTCTGATTTGGAGAAAACAGAAAAGGCGATCACCGATGATGTGAAAGCGGTTTATGTAGAGAGCCCTGCAAATCCGCTCCTCACAGTCACTGATATTGAAACGGTTGCAAAAATTGCTCATAAACATGACAAGCTCCTGATCGTTGATAATACATTCCTCACACCATATCTTCAAAGACCCCTTACCCTCGGCGCAGATATAGTCATCCACAGCGGTACAAAATATCTCGGAGGCCACAGCGATACGGTTTCAGGCCAGGTAGTTGTAAATGACAAGGCGCTGGCAGACAGACTTTATTATCTCCAGAATGCCATCGGCGGAGTCCTCGGTCCGTGGGACAGTTTCCTCGTAATAAGAGGTATTAAAACTCTGGGAGTCAGGATGGACAGACATGTTGCAAATGCCGGCAAGATCGCAAAGTGGCTTGAGAGCAGCGAGTATGTCAGCAAAGTATACTATCCGGGTCTTGAATCCGACCCCGGATACGAGGTACAGAAAAAGCAGGCTGACGGTGCAGGTGCGATGATCTCATTTGTACTTGATGAAAAATATGATTACAGAAAGTTTTTTGAAAACCTGAAACTTATAACACTTGCGGAAAGCCTCGGAGGAGTTGAATCCCTTGTATGCCACCCGGCTACGATGACCCACGCGGCAATCCCGGCAGACATCAGAAAGAAAGTCGGAATAGTTGATGAACTGATCAGATTTTCCGTAGGTATCGAGGATGCAGACGATCTTATAGAAGATTTGAAGCAGGCTATCGAAGCATCAAAGAAGGGGTGATCGATATGGAAGTATACATGAATGTCCAGGAAATGATAGGTAATACTCCGGTACTTAAACTTACACATCTTGGTATTAAGGAAGGAGTAAACATTTACGCAAAGCTTGAACTTATGAATCCCGCAGGCAGTGTCAAGGACAGGATCGGAGTATATATGGTCCGGGATGCAGAGGAGAAGGGACTGCTTAAACCCGGCGGAACCATAGTAGAGGCCACAGCCGGAAATACCGGAATAGGTATTGCGATCGCGGCACTTAACAAAGGATACAGAGTAATATTTACCGTACCTGAAAAATTCTCCATAGAAAAACAGAAAGTCATGAAGGCTCTCGGAGCAGAAATCGTTCATACAAGCAGGGAAGAAGGAATGCTGGGAGCTGAGAGAAAAGCTGAGGAGATAAAGAAAGATATACCCGGGGCCATATCACTGGGACAGTTCCACAATATGGCAAATCCCCTGGCTCATTACGAGACAACGGGACCGGAGATATACAGACAACTTGATGGTAATATCGATTACCTGGTAGCGGGCGCAGGAAGCGGCGGAACATTTTCGGGAGCCGTTAAGTACTTAAAAGAGCAGAACAGCAATATTAAAGGAGTTTTGGCTGACCCTGTAGGCTCCATCATCGGTGGAGGCGAACATGCCGACTATGATATCGAAGGAATCGGAAATGATTTCATCGCAGACACCATGGATATCACACTGATGGACAAAGCAATAAAGATAACGGATGACGAGGCATTTAATGCATCAAAACTCCTGGCATCAAAAGAGGGAATCCTCGCAGGATCATCATCCGGAGCAGCACTTGCGGCAACATTAAAGCTGGCAGACGAGATTGAGTCGGGAAATATAGTTGTGATATTCCCTGACAGAGGCGACAGATATTTAAGTAAAGGATTATTTGATTAATTAAAGGTTACGGATATGGCAAATGTTTTTACACTTGATAATGTATCCAAAATTTATAAAAACGACGGAAAAGAATTTCTTGCACTTAAGGACGTGAGTCTTGAGATAGAGGAGGGCGAGATATTCGGAATCATCGGAATGAGCGGTGCCGGAAAATCCACACTGGTCAGAACCCTTAACAGGCTTGAGGATATTTCTTCGGGAACGGTCAGCTTTTATGATACAGATCTGGCAACGTGCAGCCCTTCAAAGATAAGGAAGGTAAGACGGGAGATAGCAATGATCTTTCAGAGCTTTAATCTACTGAATCAGCGAAGCGTCCTAAGCAATGTAATGCAGCCCCTCCGAATTGCAGGGGTACCTGCAGGACAGAGAAAGGAAAAAGCTCTTGAGATGCTAAGGGTCGTAGGTCTTGAGGATAAGAAAAATCAGTTTCCATCAAGACTGTCAGGAGGACAGAGGCAGAGAGTGGCGATAGCCAGAGCTCTTGCGGGAGATCCCAAAGTACTCCTCTGCGACGAAGCGACGAGTGCTCTCGACCCAAAGATGACAGGAGAGATACTTGATCTGATCAAGGAGATAAACAGGACAAGAGGACTTACAACAGTCATCATCACCCATGAAATGTCCATAGTTGAGAAGATATGCGACAGAGTGGCAATCATCGATAACGGACATCTGGCAGAAGTCGGTGAGGTAAAGGAGATATTCAGAGCACCAAAGTCATCAGCAGCAAGAAAACTGGTATTTCCCAGCAATCCGTTTGATCCCTCAAGCAAGGACAGCAGACTGGTACGTATCGCATTTGACGGACTTGAAGCAAGCAGACCGTTTATCGCGGAGCTTGTGGAGCAGACCGGCAGAAAGGTAAATATCCTAAGTGCCAATACAAAGAGTGTAGGCGGCGTGGGATACGGACAGATGGTCGTGGAACTGCCAAAGGATAAAGAAGATCAGGAGATAGTACTTGATTTCTTTACTAAAAACGGACTGAGTGTTTCGGAGGTGGAGAGAGTATGAGTGAATACATAATTGAAACTATAAGAAACGGTTTTTTTGAAACGATCCATATGACCGTATTTGCATCAGTCTTTGCATATATCGTCGGACTGCCTCTCGGAATCATACTATATGCTACGGCAAAGGGCAGGATACTTGAAAACAAGCCGGTCAACTTTATCATCGGACTTATCGTAAACATAGGAAGATCACTTCCTTTCCTGATACTGCTGGTACTGCTGATCCCGGTCACAAGATTCATAACAGGATCTTCAATCGGTACAACGGCATCGATAGTACCTCTCACCATAGGCGCGATTCCAATCGTAGCGAGAATGGTTGAGTCATCACTTTGTGAAGTCCAGCCGGGCATCATAGAAGCGGCAACGAGTATGGGAGCTTCACCTGTATATGTAATAGTTCATTTCGTCCTGCCTGAAGCGACCCCGTCATTGCTCCTTGGAGCAGCGATCAATATAGCAACCATCCTCGGATACTCGGCGATGGCAGGAGTAATCGGAGGCGGCGGACTCGGAGCCATAGCACTCCAGTACGGATATTACAGATACCAGAAAGATGTGCTCTGGGTAACGGTAGCCAGTCTGGTAGTGATGGTGATGATCATCCAGGAAGCAGGTATCTGGATATCAAAGAGAGTCAGAAAATAAAAATTATGTTGAGATTAAGATCCGGAGCTTTATATATCCGGAATGTAGAGCAAAGGATTTTATCTGAATAAATCAAAAAAGATTAATGAAAAATAAAGGAGAGAAATATTATGAAAAATTCATTTTTTAAGAAAGTAGCACTTTCAGCACTTGCATTAACACTTACATTTTCTCTTGCTGCATGCGG
>DFKO01000077.1 GCA_002373855.1 Lachnospiraceae bacterium UBA3643 | reverse complement strand
TTGTCAGGATGTCCGCCAGTTTTTTCAAAGTCTCGGATGAATATACTATACCTGACGGATTGTTCGGAGTATTTATTAATACTGCCATTGTCTTATCGGAGATCATCTCTTCAAACTTTTCAAAATTGATCTGAAAAGATTCTGTATCTGCCGGTACTACTTTAAGTACTGCCCCGGATTTATTTATATAAGGATTATACTCAGGAAAATAAGGAGCAAATGTCAGTATCTCATCACCGGGTTTTGTCACGCACCTGACTGCATGGGCAATGGCTCCTGCCGCGCCGCTCGTCATAAAAATATGCTCAGGTCCGTACTTTATCCCAAAACGCCTGCTTAGAGAATCGGCTACAGCTTTTCTGGCTATGGGATTGCCGGGATTGGGACTGTATCCGTGGAGATATGAAGAATCCTTTGTCTGCAGCAGCTTTATCATAGCCTGCGTCAGCTTATCGGGCACAGGCACAGAGGGATTACCGAGGCTGTAATCAAATACATTTTCATATCCTATCTCTTTACCTCTCTCTGTGGCATATACCGACAATGCCCTTATTACTGACGGGGCATTTGTCATCTCAAGATATTCACTGTTTATCATTTATGAATGCTCCTTTTCAGATTACTCTGCAACGGTCTTGGCCGTTTATGAAACTCTCTGTATTTTTATATGCTTCCTCAACACATCTTGTCCTGGCTTCCGTGCTTGCCCATGCCATATGAGGAGTGATTATCAGTCTGTTTGAGTCCTTAAATTTTTTTAACGGATTGTCAGGTGTGATCGGCTCTCCGTCGAGGACATCAAGTCCTGCCCCTGCTATGACATTATTTTCCAGGGCTTCATAAAGATCACTGTTATTTACAACCGGTCCCCTTGCAACATTTATGAGAACAGCGGTCTTTTTCATTTTTGATAATGTATCTTTATTTATGAGATATTTTGTTTTTTCATTTAACGGACAGTGGAGACTGATTATATCAGCTGTGGACAAAAGTTCACCCAGTTCTGCATATGTGTATCCCTCATCCCTCACCGTGCCTGATGCACTGGACCAGATCACATTACATCCAAAGCTCTCTGCTACTTTTGCAACACCCCTGCCGATATTGCCCATACCGATGATTCCCCAGGTCTTGCCGGAGAGTTCTGTAAATGTCTGGCCGTAATGGGTAAAGAAACCGCTCTTTTCGTATTCGCCGCTCTTTACGTATTCATCATAATACTTAAGATGTTCCGTCACATACAGGGCAAGAGCAAATGTATGCTGGACCACTGCCGATGTCGAGTATCCCCTGACATTCGTAACAGCTATGCCCCTTGATTTACAGTAGTTAATATCCACGTTGTCATATCCCGTGGCAAATTCTCCAACCAGTTTTATATTCGGTGCCGCACCGATTGTTGACTCATTTATTGGGCTTTTATTGATAAGGACAATGTCAGCATCCTTTACTCTGCCAGCTATTTCGTCAGGAGCGGTCGTTTCATATACGGTCACGTCTCCAAGTTTTTCAAACATGGAAACCGACACATCGCTCCCCACACTGTTTCTCTCAAGTATTACTATTTTAAATTTCTTTTCCATTTTAAATTCCTTTTATGGTATAGGCACCAGCTCTGAGAATGAATAGTTTTCACTCTTGTTATCATCCGTCAGACTTAATGTATAACTCCTGGTCTGATAACCGTTTTTCCTGAATGTGACAACAACCGAGCCTGCCTTTTTATTAAACGATACAGGGGACAGTCCAATGTATGTACCGTCCACATACACCTCTGCTCCCTCCGGCGAATTTATATATACCTTTGCCGCAGACGTGGGGTTGATTACCTGTGATGAATTGGACGATACCGTATTGCTGCTCGCACTGTTTCCCGAAGCTGTCTGATTGGTGCTGACTGACGGACTCGGGGATGGTGATACCGGCGTTGTATCAGTCTGACTGTTACCGCTCACCGTATTACTGCTTGCAGTCTGATTGTCGCTGACTGTATCGTCCGCACCGGAATCTTCCTTTTCCAGTACCACATCGAGATTGGCACTCGGTGAACCAACTCTGATAAAATTGGTCACTGTCGTGTATCCGTCTGCCATAACCATCAGCTGATGGATACCGTAGTCAAGCTCTACCGCCTCTGATTTGTCAACTTCCTCTCCGTCAATATATACATGGGCTTTTGAGGGAGAAGTCGTAAACAGTACGAGACCTGTCTGAACCTCATTTTGCCATTTGCTCACATCGAGTTCATACTCATGACCGGGAGTAATATTCATATCCTCTGTTCCCGATGAACCGCTCTTTGACACAGTTACGGATATGTTGCCCTCTGGCACAGTGATCAGCATATCCTCCGTCACTTTGTATATCATATCCTGACCTATCTCAACCCAGCCATCCACAAAGTACGAATTGTTTGTGAGCCTTAAGTATCCGTGGCCCTTTGTAACCGTGATACTCCTGATGGTATGATCATAGCCCTGTACCGTCAGCACATCAACCGGATTGATATCTTCTATAGAACGCTCGCCTTCACTTGTCATTACCACGATGTCATCGGATATGTAATAATCATCACTTCCGATGTACATCTTAAAACCGCCTGCATGTATCTCATAATTGTTTATCTCCGCAAATGAAAATACATCGGCTGATTCTTTTAATGTATTTAATCTCTTTGAATTTTTCATAAAGGTGACATCAACTATCTCACCTTCCGTAAGCTGCATCAGAGATACTGCGCTTCCGAATTTGTCATAAAAACATGTGGCACCGTCATATCCGAGAGTATAATACTTTCCGTTTGCCAGTGTCTTAAACTGTATCTGACCGTCTGTGTCATTGATATTAATGATGACTGCCGTATCGGCGCTGTCATAATTGCCGGGGAGTGATGATACATATCCCGTATATCCGTTATCTCCTGATACAGACTGACCGGGCACTGTACATCCGCTCATCATAAATATCACTGATATAAACAGGACAAGCGCAGTGACATATTTTTCTATCAGATACTTTTTATCATTATGAGCAGGCTCTTCTATTACATCATCGAGCATTTTCTTTAATGTCTCTCCGATATCCGTTCCGGGCTTCATGCCTGCGTCCATCAGGTCCCTGCCGTTTACAGCCAGATCTTTTATTGTCACGGCTTCGTTTTTAGATACAACCTCTTCATAGAGAGTTTTCATATCTTCGATCTTTTTAAGTTTTTCCTCGCGCATGTATGTACTCTGCGCCATCACGTCGGCATACTTTACTTTAAAAAGATCCGGCATATTGTCTGTGCCAATAATATTCATGGCACGCCTCATAGCTTTTCCCGTGAGTTCTATGTCCCTGTCATGATAAAGTGCAAGGAGACTCACTCTGTCTATAGTCGCATTATCAAATTTAAGACGTCTCATGATCTCTCTTGCCATGATACTGCCTTCTTTGGGATGATTGTAAAAATGTGTGGTTCCGTCATCATCAACAGTGAGCATCTTTGGTTTTGCCATATCGTGAAAGAGCATGGCAAGCCTCAGTTCTCTCTTTGGCTCCACGCCTTCCATCGAGTGAAGGATATGCTCACCCACACTGTAGCAGTGATGTATATGTTTTTGATCTGTCTCCATGCATCTGTCAAACTCCGGCATAAACACTGCCGTCAGTCCCGACTCGTAAAACAGTTTAAATTTATAAGGGTTGTCTGAGACAAGGGTCTTTACCATCTCCTCACGGATGCGCTCACCGCTTATCTTAGAAAGATCACCTGCCAGTTCTTTTATGGCAAGCCATGTTTTTTCTTCTATCTCAAAACCAAGTGCAGCCGCAAATCTCACTGCACGCATCATCCGCAACGCATCCTCTCCGAAACGCTCCTTTGGATCACCCACACATCTGATGATCTTTTTTTCTATATCACCGGTCCCGCCAAACAAATCTACCAGTCCAATAGTCGGATGGTACGCCATGGCATTTACGGTAAAATCCCTTCGTTTTAAATCCTCGGAGAGCTGCCTTGTAAACTCTACTTTGTCCGGATGTCTGCCGTCTGCATATTCCCCGTCTATTCTGTATGTGGTGACTTCGATCATATCGCCGTCTTCAAGGACAGTTACCGTTCCGTGTTTTATGCCCGTATCAACCGTTCTCTTAAAGACATTTTTTACTTCCATGGGTGTGGCGCTCGTTGTCACATCCCAGTCATTAGGAGTCCTGCCCATAAGAGAGTCTCTGACACAGCCACCTACCACATACGCTTCATAGCCGGATGCGTTTAACATATTTATTATTTTTAAAGGGGCCTTGGGGATTTTTATCTCCATGGGTAGATTCCTCAACAGTTAAAATTAAAATTCATTAAGAGCCTTGATCACATAATCCTGCTCTTCTTTTGTAAGTCCGTTGTACATGGGTATTGAGAGTACCTCATCCGCATACTGCTCTGTGATGGGCAGTGTACCTTTCTTTATTCCCAGATATTCATAAGCCTTTGACAAATGAGGCGGTACAGGATAATGGATTATCGTGGAAATATTTTTTTCATTAAGATAATCAATCAGTTTTGCTCTCTCTTTTGACCTTATGACAAACTGATGGAATA
>DFKO01000051.1 GCA_002373855.1 Lachnospiraceae bacterium UBA3643 | reverse complement strand
GCTCTCGGACTGTTACTGGAGAGCGGACATATACTGCGAGATGACGACGGATATATCACTCTCACCAAGACAGGCGAAGCAAAAGCAAAGAGCATATATGAACGGCACACGGTTCTCACCAATCTCCTCATCAACATAGGTGTGGATAAAAAGACTGCCTCGGAAGATGCCTGCAGGGTCGAACATTATATAAGCGATAAAACATTCAATGCAATTAAGAAACATATCGAAAAACACAGCACAAAATAATATGCTGTGTTTTTTATCTGGCAAAACAGTTCTCTCCCGATTTGACCTTTTCCAAAAGTTCGTCAATTGAGATCGGTTTTGAATAATAATATCCTTGGAAACTGTGGATGCCGTAATCTTTGATAATATCCCTCATTCCCGTTGTCTCGATACCTTCCACACAAACTTCTGCTCCGAAAGTACCTGCAATATCAGTAAAGTTGTTCAGGAGTTTCTTTTCCCGGTCATCATTTTCTATCTCCTGTACAAAGCTCCTGTCTACCTTGATCGTATCAAACGGCAGATTTTTGACCAGTCCGACAGATGAAAATCCCGTACCGAAATCATCAAGAGCTATCCTGATTCCGCCCTGCCTTAGTGAAACCATGACATTTCGCAGCATATCCATATCAAGGAGCCTGCATCTCTCGGTAAGTTCAAGGCACAGCTGATTCGGTGAAAACTCGGATTTCTTTATCATATTCCAGACTACATCCGTAAAGTCCGTCCTCTCAAGCTGAGAGTATGACAGGTTTACGTTTATTATAAAACCGGGAATATATTTCATGATCTTGGCTGCATCATTAATAGCGGTATTTAATATCCACTCTCCGAGATCAGGAAACAGCGGATCATTTTCAAGGAAGGGGATAAACAGATCTGGGGGTACCACTCCGTATTCATCACTCCTCCACCTAAGAAGAGCTTCCGCTCCTATCAGTTTCTCGCTCTTAGCATCAACCACAGGCTGATAAACAAGATAAAAGCCGTTAAAATTCTTTGTGATAGACGCTCTTATGGCATGGAGTTTTTCAAGACGTTTCCTGTTATTTTCCGTGAGTTCATTTTTAAATATTACAAGGTCTCCATGCTTGTTTATCTTGGACTCTTCGTAGGCAAAATTAAGACATGAATAAACTGTCTGATCGTCTACATTGAAATCATCCAGAGTGATCAGTCCGGCATTAAGTTCGATGATCATATCCATATCATTGAATTTAATACCCTTTCTGAAATGTCCCCTGATCTCTTCATATAGGTCATAGAGTTCCTGCTCTGACTGGGTCTTTGAGATGATTGCAAAGCATGCTCCGTCCATTCTGTATGTATCATTACGGCTGGTCACATTATCCATAAGATATCTGCCAAAATACTGTAAGAGCGTATTGCCTACAGTATAGCCGTATACTTCATTAATCTCGGTGAGTTTACCGATACCGACCATACCTATACGGATCGGTACATGGTTTCTGATATATTTTTGCAGATCTGCAAAGAATCCGTACTGATTGCGTAAACCTGTAATAGTATCTATTTGACTGCGCCGGCTATGATTCCTGATGGTACCACCGAAATATTCCGGCTTGCCGTATTCATCAGTGACCACAATGCCCCTGCAGGTACAGAGATTATATTCACCGTCTATGCTTTTTGCACGATACTGGATATCGTGACACTTTTCCCTGCCGGCAAATATATTATCGAGCTGTAATCTGTATCCCCCTCTGTCCTCAGGATGAATATGTTCCTCCCAGATCTCTCCGGCACCATACATATACTCTGACGGCAGGCCAAAATCATCCACCAGTGCTTTGGACCATCTGGAATAGTCATATCTCATATCACAGAGAAATACATATCTGTCTTCCGCTATCATTGCATAGCTTTCAAACAAAGAATCCAGCTTTCTTTTTGCTTTTTCAATAATTCTTTGATTGATGTTTTCCATATATGCCCCCCTAAAATAAATAACGAAAAACTATATTATCATTATATCAAATAAAAAGAATATATCACCTATATAATTCAAAAAAGGTCAAGCATGCTGTCTAAATATATTTCCTCTCTCATCTTTATCTGATACTCAGGCTTTATCAAGTAATAGAGAATCATCTCAAATACAACAGCACTACCAAGGCTCCTGCCCTCGATTTTAAACTGATCAAATCCCATTTCTGCGTAGACTTTTGTAATATCATTTATGCCGATAAACGATGGGTTGTTCATTGCATCGGAAAACCTGTATCCGGATTTTGCATTTTCAGATTTGCATATATGATCCGGGCATATTTCACCGAGGCTTTTGCGACTCACATTTTCATAGCATTTCTTTCGCTCACTGCATGTTACAGCGCAGCATTCATTACATAAAAATTCAACTTTTGTTTTATGCTCCGGGGGTAATGAATTCAGAAAATCAAATGACTTATTTAACCTGAAATCAGGTACAACATAGCGATATTTATCCCTGTTCAGTTCATTTTGAAATCCATTGAAATCCGTGATGACTTTTGTGGTAGATGATACAAAATAAAAACCGGGATAATTCTTTTTGATATATTCAAGCAATGTGTCAGAATATATTATGACACCATTATCCATATTTCCGTTTTTCTCAAAGAGTCTGCACAGATCATTGCATTTCTTGTCGGATAAATGCTCTTTTCCGATCAGTGAATTACTGAAAGTAAGCCTTGAAGGGATATTATATTCTCTCATAAGCGCAGCTACGTCCACCGGATCGGCGTCTCCGTATCCTACCCGGCCTCCGCCCCATATACAATCACCCGGAGCTCCGTATATCGATCCTATCTCGCACCAATCATAAAAATATTCCCGGTGCTCACGGTAAAGCACCAGGAATTCTTTATATAATTCATAAAATTCAAATAAACCGGGCAGATGGTAATATATCTTCATATTATTCAAAATTTAAAGCCACTTTTTCTTTCTGAAGAATATCAGGCAGAATATCACGATCAGTACGCTGACACCGATGATCACAGGATATCCCCATTTCCATTCCAGCTCAGGCATATATTTAAAGTTCATGCCATACCAGCCAACTATCAGGGTTAAAGGCAGAAATATCGAGGTCACAACGGTGAGAACTGTCATGATACTGTTCTGTTTTATGTCCAGATGAGTTTTGTACAAATCCCTCAGCTGCATTGTATAGTCCCTTAGGGATGTGGATGTATCATGGAGCCTCGCCATCCTGTCAAGAAACAGTCTGAAATATCTTAAATTTTCCTGTTTAAAGAAATTGTTTTCATTCTCTGTAAACTCCTGACCGAGGTCCATCAGCTGTTCGTAGTGAATCCTCAAATATCTGATATCACTTCTGATCTCATTTACTCTGGAAAGGGGTACATTTTCTTTTTCGCTTAAAATCTTCTGTTCAATACGGTCAAGCTCCACATCATAATTTTCCATGATGCGCAGATCGTCTTTAATTATCTGATCCAGGAAATCATATAAAAACCTCTCAAGGCTCGGCAGTTTCCACTTTTTGGTCCGCTGGATACTCTTTATCATCTCCTCGGCTCTGCCGGAATCATCAATAAATACAACGCCTTTCTCATCAAGGACAAACGAAAACGTACAGTCGTCTGCAGACAGATCATTTCTGTCAGGAATCGAAAAAGATCCTGTGAGTGAATCGTAGTTTACTTCTGCTTTTGTCGTAAATATCTCTGAATTGTCAATATCCGTAACGATATCGATACCCATATCAAATGACTCGCACTCTTTCTTCCATTCTTCCTGGGAAAGGACGACTACAAACTGTTTATCCGAATTTTTCAGTTCTTCTCGATTTACTTCTGTTAACGATTCACCTATTAAGTAATTCATAATATCCTTTAAAAAACAAGTTATATATCAAATTTCATGTATACACTTCTTGGGACATTTTGCAGCACATGCTCCGCAGGCCACGCACTTGTCCTGATCGATATGAGCCAGGAAACTATCGACAGTCACCGCATCATTGGGACAGTTCTTTTTGCAGAGTCCGCATCCGATACATGATACGGAACATTTCTTCATTGCATCAGGACCCTTATCCTTTGAAGAGCATGCAACAGCATATCCCGCATCATAAGGAATCAGCTCTATCAGGTGCTTGGGACAAGCAGATACGCACTTGCCGCATGCTTTGCAGGCATCTTTATCAACTACTGCCACGCCGTTTACCACATGGATGGCATCAAAAGGACAAGCCTTTACACAGTTGCCGTATCCGGTACATCCGTACGAGCAGGCTTTCTCACCGCCGCCGGGTACAAACTGTACCATAGTGCAGTCTTTAACACCTGTATAATCATACTGCTTTACTGCATTTTCGCAGTCACCGTTACATTTTACAAAAGCCCTGAGCCTGACGGCTGCACCTGCTTCTATGCCCATTATCTTTGCTACCTTTTTACCGACTTCATCGCCGCCTACGGGACATCCGTTTACAGGTGCCTCGCCCTTTACTATGGCAGCAGCCATTGCAGAGCATCCTGCATATCCGCATCCGCCACAGTTGGCTCCGGGTAGAGCATTTAATATCTTTTCTTCTCTGGGGTCCACTTCTACAGCCAGCTTTTTGGCAGCTATGCCGAGAAACAAACCTATAAAGAGGCCCAGCAATGCCA
>DFKO01000157.1 GCA_002373855.1 Lachnospiraceae bacterium UBA3643 | reverse complement strand
ATTTTAATTACCTCCATTTGGTTTTAGTTTTCTTCCGCATCCTTCCCATATCAAACGAAATCCGCTTAATATATATACGCGACCGCATGAGCAAAAGCGGCACCGAGGCATATAATCCGAATGCGTGATTTTTGCATACTTTGGTATAATATCACATTGAATATAAATATTCAAGAAAAATTTAACGCCATAAATCCCCTGCAAGATTGGACGCACCTATTATCCCGGCATCATTTCCGGTGGTTGCCTTTTTTATCACAGGTACAAATCCGTTCTCCCGGCCGAAAATATTATTTCTGACAAAATCATTCAGAAATTCATCCATCAGATCAAAGCTCTCACATACCCCTCCGCCAAGGAGTATGGCATCCGGTCTGAATACATTGGCTATTCCCGTAAGTCCGATACCAAGATCGGTAAGATACCTGTCAAAAACTTTTTTGGCATTATTATCACCTTCCCGTACAAGGTCCGTGATGATCTTGCCGTCAAGGGAGCCGTTCTCTTTATAGGCATTATATAAGCCGCTGCCTTTTTTCAAGTTTTTAATTGCAGTTTTGATAAGGCCCGTAGCTGAGCAGTAGGATTCAAAACATCCTCTCATACCGCACGTACATTTGCGCTTGCCATGCCTTATCATCATGTGCCCCATCTCTATAGCTCCGGCATGGGCTCCCTCATAAATCCTGCCATCTGTGATTATGCCTGATCCAACTCCTGTCCCTAATGTGATGACGATGTATGTACCTTTATCAAGATTATTTGAAAGGCATTCACCGAGGGCTGCGCAGTTGGCATCATTGCTGATCCTGACAGGGATTTTCTGGTGCGAGCTGACCGCTTCTGCCAGCTTTACAGGTCTCTCCCAGTAAAAATTATTGGAGTACATGACCGTACCTGTCTCAGAGTCAACGCTGCCCGGCGAGCCTATACCTATAAATTCACATTCATCAGGTCCTGTTGCCAGATTATTTCGGAGCATCGTCACAAGCTCATTTATGGCTTCACATGTATCTCCGGGGGTATGACTTTGCGGGGTCTCAATCTTAGTCTTATAAATAATATCTGTTTTGTCTCTGACAATACCGCCCTTAATAAACGTACCGCCAAGATCAATCCCTATTCTGTACATCAATTCTGTTCCTTTTACTTCTTTTTCCTAAAAAGGTGTAATCCGCTTTGTTCGCGGGCATTGCTAAGACATCGGCACGCAAACAATCGAATTACACCTTAAAAAAATTAAAATCATTTACGCATTTTTTAAAAATGCAATATAACCCATCTTGTTTTCATAAAGATCAGCCTTGCTGATAGCCTCATGAGGTGCATGCATATTCATTACAGGTACGCCGCAGTCAACCACATTCATGCCGTAAAGAGCCATGATGTAGGCAATAGTACCTCCTCCGCCGAGGTCAACCTTGCCAAGTTCCGCAAGCTGATAGTTTACACCTGCATCGTCCATGATCTTGCGGAGTTTACCCATAAATTCCGCATTGGCATCATTTGACCCTGACTTACCTCTTGAACCCGTAAATTTACAGAAGTTAAATCCCTTTCCAAGATATGCCACATTTTTCTTATCAAAGCTTGAAGCATATGTAGGATCGTATCCACTGGTTACATCACTTGAGAGCATAAATGAATTCATGAGTGTTCTTCTGACAGTGAGTTCACTGTAAACACCCATTCCCTCAAGGAGTTCTCTGACAACATTTTCAAAGAACATAGAACGCATTCCCGTTGCACCGACAGATCCTATCTCCTCTTTATCTGTAAGGATGCAGCATGCTGTTCTCTTTATGCCCTTTGCTTCGAGCATTGCCTTGAATGAAGAGAAAGCACATACTCTGTCATCATGACCGTATGAAAGTACCATCGAGCTGTCGAGTCCGGCGCTGCGGGCCTTGCCTGCGGGAACCACCTCAATCTCTGCAGAGAGGAAATCCTCCTCTTCAATACCGTATTCTTTCTTAAGGATTGCGAGGATGTTTTTCTTTACAAGGTCTTTCTTGTCATCCTTGGTTGCCTTAAGAGGCATATTTCCGATGATGATATCAAGGGCTTCACCCTCTACTACCTTTGAGCCCTTTTTCTCCATCTGCTCCTGAGCAAGATGTATAAGAAGATCAGAGATAAAGAACACGGGATCATCTTCATCTTCACCTATATTGATAATAACACTTGTGCCGTCCTTTTTAACCACAACACCATGGAGGGCAAGAGGAAGTGTAACCCACTGATACTTCTTGATGCCACCGTAGTAATGGGTATCCAGATATGCAAAAGGGCCGTCCTCGTAGAGAGGATTGCTCTTAATATCAAGTCTCGGTGAATCGATATGGGCACCGAGGATATTCATACCGTTTTCAATCTTCTCACTGCCTATCTCAAACATGACGATAGTCTTGTTCATGTTGCAGAAGTAAACCTTATCACCTTTCTTAATTGACCCCTTCTTAATCTTGCCGGGTACGAGTTCCCTGTATCCTGCCTTTTCAATTTTGTCAATTATATAATCGACACATTCCCTCTCTGTCTTTCCGTTATTAAGGAAATCCATGTATTCCTCTGCATAAGCCATGACAGATTTCATAGTTTTAGCATCATACTTTTCCCAAGCGAATTTGTTTTCCATAGAATTAAACTCCTTTTCTGATTTTTAGGTTACCTGTCACTAATTATATATCAAAATAAAGAAAGGTGTAATCCGAATTACGAATTACACCTTTGGATCATTAACCTCTGAGTTCTATCTGAAGGTTAAACTTAAGATT
>DFKO01000163.1 GCA_002373855.1 Lachnospiraceae bacterium UBA3643 | reverse complement strand
CGATACACTCCTTGCAAAAGTATCACAGGTGGGTGCTGCGTGTCATACAGGTTCAAGATCCTGCTTTTTCAAGGAAATAATAAAGACAAAGGGTATACTTGATTAATGAGTAATATTGATTTATCAAAAAGACAGCTAGCCCTGTCTCATAAGCTCCTTATGAGTATAGACAAGCCTGCCCGTTATACAGGCGGCGAGCCTAACAGCGTATATAAAACGAAGTCGGATATAAGGCTTCGTTTTTGTATGTGTTTCCCTGATATCTACGAGATAGGTATGTCCCACCTTGGTATATCCATTTTGTACGGTATGATGAATACATATGAAGATGTATGGTGCGAGAGGGTATTTTCACCCTGGACCGACCTTGATAAAGTTCTAAGGGATAATGATATACCCCTGTTTGCTCTTGAGAGTCAGGATCCCGTCAAGGATTTTGATTTCCTCGGTATCACTCTGCAGTATGAGATGTGCTATACAAATATACTCCAGATCCTTGATCTGTCCGGCATACCCCTGCGATCTTTAGAGAGGGGATATGACAGACCGCTTGGAGAATATCCTGTAGTTATAGGCGGCGGACCTTGTATTTATAATGCTGAACCTATTGCTGACTTTTTTGATATTTTTTATATTGGTGAGGGCGAGACGAGATACAGGGAGCTTTTCGATCTTTATCTTGAGTGTAAAGAAAATGGCCTGACCAGAGGAGAGTTTCTCCATAAAGCTGCACTTATCCCCGGCATGTATGTGCCGTCTCTTTATGAAGTATTATATAACGATAACAATACGGTCAGGGCATACAGGCCTGTGTACGATGATGTACCTGAAAGTGTCAGAAAGGAAGTTGTCACAGATCTGGATGATGTATTTTATCAGACAAAGCCTGTGGTACCTTTTATCAGGGCAACCCAGGACAGAATAGTCCTTGAGGTTATGAGAGGATGCATAAGGGGATGCAGATTCTGCCAGGCCGGACAGATATATAAGCCCATCAGATACAGAAGTGTCGATAAGCTTATAGAATATGCAGAAGAACTGATAAAAAATACCGGATATGAGGAGATGTCTCTGGCATCACTTTCTACAAGTGATTATCCTGATTTAAAGGAACTGCTTGAGAGGCTCATAGATTTATGTAACAGAAAAAAGATAAATATCTCCCTGCCGTCCCTGCGTATAGATGCATTTTCACTTGATGTAATGAGCAAGGTTCAGGATGTCAGAAAGACCTCCCTTACTTTCGCACCGGAAGCCGGCAGCCAGAGAATGCGTAATGTGATCAATAAAGGTCTAACGTATGAAAATATTGCAGACGGTGCATCAAAGGCTTTTATGGGCGGCTGGAATAAAGTTAAGTTTTATTTCATGCTGGGACTGCCCTTTGAGACAGAGGAGGATATCAAGGCCATACCACAGCTTGGGAATGATATAGCTGCTCTTTATTATGAGACGGTTCCGAAGGAAAAACGTATGGGCAGGGTGCAGATAACCATGAGTACCTCATTCTTTATTCCCAAGCCCTTTACGGCATTTCAGTGGGCTCCGATGAATAACATGCAGCAGTTTATTGATAAAGCTGAGCTTACTAAACATACGATGCTGGAACAGCTCAATAAAAAGTCTTTATCATATCACTGGCATGAAGCAGGCACCAGTATAGTTGAAGGAGTCCTTGCCAGAGGTGACAGACGTATCAGTGAAGCAATAGTTTATGCATATAAAAACGGATGTCTCTTTGATGCATGGTCCGAGGAGTATAAGCATCATATATGGATGGAAGCTTTTGAAAAATACGGTCCCGGTCTTGATTATTATATATTCAGAGAACGGGATAAAGACGAAGTCTTTCCGTGGGATATCATTGACTGCGGTGTAAACAAGTCATATCTCTACAGGGAATGGGAAAATGCCAGGGCAGGAAAAGTAACAGCAAACTGTCGTGATAAATGTGGGGGCTGCGGAGCTTTTGTATTTGACTGCGGTATATGTCCGGGCGAAGGTAAATAATTACGGAGTAATATAAATGTCAGAAACCATCAGAATAAAATTTACAAGAACTGGACCTGTAAGCTATATAGGACATCTTGATCTCCTCAGATATTTTCAGAAGATTATAGCAAAGTCAGGGATAGATATAAAATACAGTCAGGGATTTAATCCCCATCAGCTGGTTTCTTTTGCTTATCCTCTCGGAGTATCCATGGAAACCCTGGGTGACTATATGGATATGGAGGTCGAGAGCTATGAATCGACAGACAGTATTGTGGATTCATTAAATTCCGTGATGAACGAAGGCATAACTGTCGTATCGGCGTCCGTAGTTCCGGAAGGAGAACCTACCGCCATGGCCAGTGTATATATGGCTGATTATGACGTCTTTACCGATGGGGCATTTGATGATGATGAAATTAATGATTATCTTGCGCAGAAAGAGATAATAATATTAAAGGAATCAAAGAAGGGTATACAAGCGTCTGATATCCGTCCGGGTATCAAAGAATTAAAAAATGCTGAAGGCAGAATATTTATGAGACTGTCTTCCGGAAGCAGCCTTAATATAAAACCCGCAAGTGTGATCGAGACCCTTAACACTTTTACAAATAAGAATGTAAGCATTGATTTAATCCGCAGACTTGAGATATATAAAGGTGATGAAAACGGTATAAAACCTCTCGGAGAATACTGATGATAAAACCAAGGACAGATGATATAGATGTTTCGGCTGAAATGAAAGGCCATGAAAAACGTCTCATAATACTGACAAGGGATAAAAAATTTATATATATCCTGATCGATGAAGACAGGATAAAGAGGCTGGAAGTTGAGACACCTGATGATATTAAGCCCGGTGATATTTTTGCTGCAAAGGTTGCCGGTATAAATAAATCATTATCAGGTGCTTTTGTATTTTTAAAGCACGGAGTTCAGGGATATATCGACAACATGAATCCCGAAGGCATATTTCTCCTTAACAGAAAATATGACGGCGTATTAAAGCAGGGAGATGAACTGTTTGTATCGGTCAAAAAAGAAGGCAGCGGTAATAAGGTTCCCCTATGCGAGCCATTAAAAGAAAATGCATGCGATTTTTACAATCCGGGCCTTATTTATAAAACGCCGTCTCTCTATAAACAGGCAGACTGCTGCTTAAGAAAGATATTTTCCGATATTGGAGTATCAAAAGATGATACGGGTATCAAAGTTGTATGTGACTGTGATTATTCATTCAGGATGGCAAAGTCAGTTCTTAACGATTATTCTGTGGAAATAAAAGAGCATAAAGAGTCTAAAGTCTCACTTGACGTTATTTACGGCCTTAAATCAAAGGTTGAAAGGATAACAGATGATAAGGTATGGCTGAAAAGCGGAGGTTATCTGTTTATAGACAGGACAAGGGCCATGTATGTCATAGATGTCAACAGCGGTAAATTACAGGAAAAAAACAGGGAAGCCGGTTTTATAGTTACATCTTTGGAGGCAATTGATGAGATAGTATATCAGATAGAAGCCAGAAATCTGTCGGGTATAATTGTCGTGGATATGTTAAAAATAAACAATGAAAAAGATAAGACTATGTTGATAAATACCTTTTCGGAGAAACTTGGCCGTTTAAATCCACCCGGAAGGCTTGCAGATGTAACAAAATTAGGCCTTTATGAGATTACAAGGCAGAAATTACGTCCCGATATAAATGAGCAGTTAAAGAGATTGGGTAAAACAATATTGCTCTGAAATGAAAAAATCATATTTGTATTTTGAGGATTTTTGGATAATAATACGCGATTTTCGGTTTTGGCTATTTTGAACAAAAAATTGTTTGAAATGGCCTTTTTTTATTGATATTATTTTATTGTGTCTTAAAAGAGAAGGGGGTTATTGTGACCTGTATTTTTAAGGCTGAATATAATCTTATGAAAAGTTTGGAGGTATCCGAGAATGGAAGTATTTCAGTGTAACTGGGGAAGCAGTTTGAAGTCGCTTTTCTCTGCAAAGAGCCAGGAGAAGCTTTATCTGCAGATTAACGATCCCAATCCTGCTGATGGTGTAAAGATTACAGGTAAGGGTTATATCTGTAATGAAGAGGGTAAGAATGAGTATATTTCTACTTTTGATTATCCCGCAAATGACATTCGTGACGTAAAGAAGGGTGAATTCCAGGGAACAGAAGCTCTCGTGCTTATCACAAAGCTTCAGACACTCTACGGAGCAAAGAAGACCCAGACAATTCTGCCCGGTATTAAAGATATTGACAGAGCAATTGATACTCTTAAGAGAATCGCAAGTGAGGCCGGAGCCGGCAAGGAAGAGAAGAAAGAATCTGCACCTGCCAGGAAGGAAGCTCCTAAGCCCGCACCTGCACCGACTCCTGTAGCGAAACCTGCACCGGCACCTGCTCCTGCACCTGCGCCTGCACCTGCTCCTGCAGCACCTGCTCCAGCACCTGCACCGGCTCCCGCAGCACCCGCACCTGCTCCGGTACCTGCACCGGCGGCTCCTGTTGCACCTGCTCAGCCTGAGCCTCAGCTCACACCTCAGTTTAACCCGGCACCTGCACCTGCTCCTGCAGCGCCTGCTGCTCCAGCAAAAGCAGAAAAGCCCAAGGATGCTGAGTCATATGAGAAAAAACTTAAGAAACTCGATATCCTTCATGAATCGGGAATGTGCACTGATGACGAGTATAAAGAGAAAAAACTTAAACTCCTCTGCGATGAGAAGGGGCTTGGAACGTTCTATGACAAGATTCAGAAGATATTTGTACTTAAGAAATCAGGTATGCTTTCTGATGTAGAGTTTGAAGCAAACAAGAACCAGATTGTTGATGAGTGCTTTGATACATCTGTTAAGGACCTCACGGTATTTGCGGATAATATGACAAAACTTCCTGTAATACTTATGAGTGAGCTTATTACAGAAGAAGAGTTTGCTGCAAAGAAAGCAAAGATCATTGATTCCGTTAAGTACAATCCCATGGATTCAAATGATGTATTCTGCTTAAAACTCCAGAAACTGCCTATCCTTCGTGATGCAGAGATGATACCCGGAAAAGAGGTTGAGTCTGATATAAGAGAACTTAAGGCTATCCTTGATCCCAAGGCTACGGATTCTGTTGATGCCATCGATATGAAACTTGCCAAGTGGCCCGCAATGGTTAAAGCCGGCATAGTATCAGATCTTGAGTATAAAGAGAAGCAGAACAAGCTCATCAATGAAGTAATGGCTATGCCTTTCTCAGATGAAGCATCATTTAAGAATAAGTCTGAGCGCATCATGAAGATGAAAGAAAAGGGATGGCTCACAGAGATGGATTTCCATGGCAAGAAAGTGGAAGTGCTCAAGGATGTTAACAATATTACAGATTATATCCTTCGTACAAAACTCTATATGGTTGCCAAGACAACAGGACTCATTACCAGTGAGGATTATGAAGCTAAAAAAGCAGAGCTTATCAAGGAAGTATTTGCTCCCTATGCAGATATGGATGAGTTCCAGGCCAAGGTTAATATGCTCATGAAGCTTAATGAGGCCCAAATCATTTCTGATGAAGAGTACTCTGGATACAAGAATAAGTTGATGAGTGATTTATAAGATTATTTAGTTTACGAGACAAAAACAATATCCCCTCCGGTGCTGAGCACAAGCGCAATGCACCGGAGGGGATATTATTTTGTCAGCGAAAGTGAATGTCGGATTAATAAATCACTGTGTGGAAAGCCGGGGAAATATACCCAAGGACGCACCCCGCCGCGGAGCGTGGTCTTAGCGTCCTTGGGTATATTTCCCCGGAGTTACGACATATTGAAAACAGAATGATTTTTATTGTATAATGGATGCAAATTATGAAAAAGAATGGAGTTTTTTTGAGATGGAAGTTTTATACAGCAGTACAAGGGATAAATCCAGAAAGATTAAAGCCTCAGAAGCAATTCTTAAAGGCCTTGCAGATGACGGCGGTCTCTTTGTACCCGATAATGTACCCGCATTTGATTTCTCTCTGTCCTCTTTAAAGGATATGGACTATAAGGCTACAGCATATAATGTTATGAAGCTGCTCCTCACTGATTTTACAGAAGAAGAGCTTAAATACTGTATAAACGGTGCGTATGATTCAAAGTTTGATACAGAGGAGATAGCTCCCCTTGTTTATGCTGACGGAGCATACTACCTCGAACTGTTTCATGGCAAGACTATCGCATTTAAGGATATGGCTTTATCTATCCTGCCTTTCCTTATGACTACTGCTGCCAAAAAGAACAATGTAAAAGAAAAGATTATTATCCTCACTGCCACAAGTGGAGATACCGGTAAGGCAGCTCTTGCCGGATTTGCAGATGTACCGGGTACAGGTATTGTCGTATTTTATCCCAAGAATGGTGTATCAGCCATCCAGGAAAAGCAGATGGTTACTCAAAAGGGTGATAATGTTAAAGTCATCGGTATCACAGGAAACTTTGATGATGCCCAGACAGGCGTCAAGATGATGTTTAACGACGATGAGCTTAAAGCAGAGCTTAAGGAGAAAGGATATGTATTTTCTTCTGCTAACTCTATTAATATAGGTCGTCTTGTGCCCCAGATCGTGTACTATGTATACGCATACGGCAATCTATTAAAGAATGGAAAGATATCCGAGGGAGACAAGATCAATGTTGTAGTTCCTACAGGTAATTTCGGTAATATACTTGCTGCATATTATGCAAAGACGATGGGACTCCCTATTAATAAGCTTATCTGTGCTTCAAATGAAAATAAGGTTCTCTACGATTTCTTTGAGACAGGTAAATATGACAGAAACCGTGAATTTATATTAACTTCATCACCTTCCATGGATATACTGATCTCTTCAAATCTTGAGAGACTCATCTATACGATTGCAGGCTGTGATGATAAGAAAAATGCAGGATTCATGGAGTCGCTTAAGTCTACAGGTGTTTATACCATTACTGATGACATGAAAGAGAAGCTCGCTGATTTTGTGGGCGGATATGCTACGGAGCAGCAGTGCGCTTCAAAGATTAAAGATCTTTATGACAAGACGGGATATGTGATTGATACTCATACATCGGTTGCGGCTTATGTTTATGATGATTACAAAGCAAAAACAGGTGACAATACGCCTGCTGTCATAGCTTCCACAGCAAGTCCTTATAAATTTATGCACAGTGTCATGACAGCTATTGATAAAAAATATGATGGTTTAAATGACTTTGAGCTTATTGACGAGCTTGCAAAAGTATCCGGCGTTGATGTACCCGGTGCCGTAGAGGATATCAGGACTGCACCTGTACTCCATACAGATGTGTGTGACAAGGAAGAGATGAAGAGCAGGGTTAAGGCTTTTCTCGGCATCTGATACAGCAGATTTTGTTCGGTCTGATTAAAAGGGGTTAATATATGAAACACATTCTGATTGTTGACGATAATACTACTAACTTAAGAATGGCTGCAAATGTTTTGCAGCCTTTTTATGAAGTTTCCATGGCAAAGAGCGGCAGACAGGCTCTTAATTATCTGAAGAAAAATATACCCGATCTGATTCTTCTTGATATTCTGATGCCTGAAATGGACGGATATGAGACCATGGAAGAGATAAAGTTAAATCCAAGGACTTCAAATATCCCGATTATTTTCCTGACAGCAGACAGAAAAAAAGAGAGCGAGATAAAAGGACTCTCACTCGGAGCTCTTGATTTTATCACAAAGCCTTTTGATGAACAGGCAATGCTGGGGCGTATAGAACAGGTCCTCATGATGGACGATATGCGCAGAGGTCTCTTTAAAAATACCGACAGGGATTCTGATACAGGTCTGTATACCCAGAATTATGTGACAAAAAAGACCATGGAGTATATCGAAAAAGAAAAAAACGGTGTGCTTATCTTAATGTCCGTACCGGATCTTGAATCAGTCAGGTCAAAGGCAGGTACGAGAAATCTTGCTTCATATATGAAATTTGTTTATGAGAATATAGCTTATGAAGATGATCCGGATATTTTGGCATCCGAGATCAAAGACAATCTGGTGCTTATCAGTGTCCTTCGGCCAATGGGGGATTCTGAGATAAAAGAATTTGCAGACGGTATCATAAAAAAGCTCAGAAAGGAAGTTGTCTGCGAGAAAGATATCAAGATTAAGTTTTCACCTGTAATGGGTATTGAATATATCAGACCGGATGATGCTCTTGAAGATATTTATACAAGATGTGACAAGGCCCTTTATCATGCACTCCTGACGGAAGGCATGGATTATCATATCTTCAGAAAGGTATAAAGATGGAAACAAATAAAGATGTTATTATAAAAGACCTCCGTAATCTTATGAAAGATTCGGGGGTTGATTATTATATATGTGGTTCCGGAGATCCCCACTGCAGCGAGTATGTAAATGAACATTTTAAGATAAGACAGTTCCTGACCGGATTTACCGGTTCTAACGGTACGCTTGTAATCAGTAAAGATTATGCAGGTCTCTGGACAGACGGTAGATATTATGTACAGGCAGCCGGCCAGCTCCCGACTATAGTAGAAGTAGTTAAAGCAGGACAGCCGGGTGTGCCGACTATTAAAAAATATTTATCTGACAATCTTAAAACCGGGGAGACCATCGGCCTGAACGGATTTCTGACAGATGCTTTATTTTATGATGATATCAGAAAAGTGGCAGATGAAAAGGGATGCAGCATAAATACATGCTTTAAACCGGAAGATAAGTTGTGGACAGACAGACCCGGGGACAGTGCGTCAGCTGCTTTTATCTTATCCGAAGAATATACAGGGGAATTGGTTAAAGAAAAGATTAAGAGAGTCAGGGAATATCTGTCATGCAGGAATGCCGATGCTCTGTTTATCGGATGCCTTGATGATCAGATGTGGCTTTATAATATCCGCGGAAATGATATAGAATGCAATCCTGTTATATACGGATATACTTTCCTGACAGCTGATAAATGCATATTTTTTGCAAAGGAACAGTCTGTTTCGGGAGATGTTAAGGAGTATCTTAAAAATAATGATATAACCGTCATGCCTTATGAAAATGCATACGATTATATAAAATCATACACGGAATCGTATAAATCATCCGTAATATTATGTGATAAGAGAAAACTGTCCGCAGTATTTTATGAACTGATAAGCAAAACGGCAGGACCCATATACGGACTTTTGCCAACAGAGATATTTAAAGCCGTTAAAAACGAAACTGAGATTAAAAATCTGAAAGAAGCATACCTTAAGGACAGTGTAGTTGTAACCAGATATATTAAATATATCATTGATAATGCCGGAAAGGGCATAACAGAGATGGACGGAGCCCGGGTGATCGACAGAATGAGAGCTGATATAGAGGGCTTTATTGAACTGTCTTTCCCGACAATATCGGCATATGGTCCAAACGGTGCCATGATGCATTATGAACCTTCGGATGATAATCCTGTATTAATAGATAAGGACAGTTTTTATCTGGTTGATTCCGGTGGCCAGTATATGAAAGGTACAACGGATGTCACGAGAACTGTTTGTACGGGAGAGCCTTCTGATGAGATGAAAAAGGATTATACACTTTCCGCATGTGCAATGTTAAGGCTTCAGAATACTGTATTTATGGACGGATGCACCGGCAGAAATCTTGATATTATGGCCCGAAGCGTACTCTGGCGATATGGCATGGATTATAAATGCGGTACAGGTCATGGTGTTGGTCATGTATTAAATGTACACGAGGGACCTGTAAATATCAGCTGGCAAAAGAGAGCCGGTGGCATAGAGGAACCTTTAAAGCCGGGAAATACAATTTCGGATGAGCCCGGTGTATATAGAGAGGGCAGCTATGGTATAAGGATAGAAAATATTCTGCTCTGTAAAGATGCTTTTAAGACTGAGGATGGCAGATTTTTATGTTTTGAGCCTCTGACACTTGCGCCGCTTGATTCAAAATGTATGGATAAGAAATATATGTCAGACGAGGATATCGATAATTATAACCGCTATCAGGAACTTGTATTTGATAAGATATCTCCGTTTTTGAATGAAGCGGAAAAAGCGTGGCTCAAAAATAAGACAAAGCCACTGTAACCTTTACAGAATAAGGGTTTTTCGGTATAATTTATATGGTTCTAGTATAAATTTTTAAATGTAAAAGAGGGTTAATTATGCTGTTTGAATTATTTGGAAAGTATCTCATCGATAATAAAAAAATCGATGAAGATCAGTACAACAAGCTTGAAGAATTATATTTATCAAGCAGGGTTAAATTGGGACTGATTGCCGTAGCAGAGAGGATGCTCACCCAGGAGCAGGCTGATGAGATCAATGCAAAACAGGCGATCATCGATAAGAAATTCGGAGATATAGCCATCGAACTTGGCTATCTTACTGCTTATCATGTATCGGAGCTTCTGGCTAAACAGGGAAGCTCATATATGAAGATGTGCCAGGCTCTTTCTGACCTCGGTATCATGAATCCGCAGGAGACAGAGCGGGAGTTTAACGCTTTTGTATTTGAACTTGACGGTATAGAGGTTATAAATGAACTTAAGGCTGATGATGTTGATGCTTATACATCCCTTTATCTCCCTGAGAAATATTCGAACTATGAAGTGCTGATGCAGATAGCCGTCAGAACGATCAGTCGTATTGTTTCAAACAGAATCTATGTTGAAAAAGCCGAGAAGGTACCTGCTGTCAGCCATAAGGCTATTTCATTTCAGACTATGCACGGAGACAAGAAAGTCATCTTTGGTATGTACAGTGATGATGATGCCATCCTGAAGATTGCCGAGGGGTATGCAAAATTTGAATTTGATCAGGTTGATGAAGACGCTCTTGATGCAGTTGGTGAATTTATCAATGTAATAAACGGACTTTATGCAACAGCACTCAGCTATAATGATTCAAAGGTTGAACTTGATGTGCCTGATTACAGGCTGGAGGAGAGAACGGTTTCTGCCCAAAGTGATCTGTGCCTGATGCCTGTTGTTATCGAAGATAAGAAAGTATATTTATTTGCATCAGTTAATTAAGGAAGGGTGAATGATATGGCAAAAGTATTAATAGTAGATGATTCAAAGACTTCCAGAAGAATACTTAAAAATTTCCTGACTCAGTTTGGACATGAAGTAATAGGCGAGGCAGAAAACGGTGAGATTGGTGTTGAGATGTATAAAAATCTTAAGCCCGATGTTGTGACTCTGGATATTACAATGCCTGTTATGGACGGTGTGGAAGCTCTTGGAAAGATCAAAGAATTTGACAAAGACGCGAAAGTTGTCATGGTTACAGCTGCCGGACAGAGAGATCATGTAATGGGAGCCATAAAGGCCGGTGCCCTTGAGTTTGTGACAAAACCTTTTGAGGAAAATATCTTAAAAAAGGTTTTTGAAAAAATATGCGTCTGATGATTATCTGATTAAACGTAAACTGTTGTCATTCCCGCGTGGTATTTGATATATAACGCCCGGAATGACACTTTTTCATTAAGGAATAACATATGAAACTTTCTGATGAAACAAAAAAAGATCTTATAGAAAAGGCTTTGGAGGCCAGGAAAAATGCCTATGCTCCTTATTCGGAGTATAAAGTAGGGGCATGTCTCATAACTGCAGACGGAAAATATTATACCGGGTGCAATGTAGAAAATGCTTCTTACGGAGCGACAAACTGCGCTGAGCGTACTGCAGTCTTTAAGGCTGTCAGTGAAGGTCATAACAGGATTGATGCAATTGCCATAGTCGGCGGGAGAGACAGTGAGGGCATCATTTCCTACGCGTATCCCTGCGGTGTCTGCAGGCAGGTCCTCCGGGAATTTTCCGATCCCGGGGAAATGATAATAATAGTTGCAAAGAAGGCAGATGATTACAAGGAGTATACACTGGAGGAACTGCTCCCCGACAGTTTCGGACCTGATTTTTGAAAAGTTTATGCCTGTTGTATGTATGATCTTTGTTATTTTCATGATAATCATCTTTATCATGGGAATAGCTGAGAAAAAAAGCGAAAAGAAAAAGAATACTGAAAAAATATTAAAAGATTTCGGACGCGTTATCCCGGGCAAAGGTGCACTGAAACCAAGCTGTGATCTTTATATGAAATTTGTAAATGACAAAAATATATTTGTCATAGATGAGATCACGAGGAATGATATTGGATTTAACGAACTCTTTAAATGTGTAAACAGGACATATTCATCATCCGGAGAATCTGTTCTCCTTGAAAAACTGCTGACTTCAAAATTAAATGATAATAAAAAGATAAAAGATTTTGATGAAGCAGTGATGGCATTTGAAGATGAACATCTGATGACTGATACGGCTCTTAAGCTCATGGAACTCGGAAAAGAAAAAGGTAAAGATCCCCTTTTGTTTTTTGAGATGAAGGAACTTGATAAAAAAGGCAGCATTTATTATTATCTGCTCTTTTTGATTTATTTGATCGGAATCGCTCTTTTGTTTTTTAATACAGGAGCCGGAATTATACTCCTTTTTGTTAATATAGCTGTATCTGTCGTTGTATATTTTAAGAATAAGGCATGGATATATTCTTATGTTCGTCCTGCATTTTATCTGCTTAAACTCTTAAAAACAGGAAACGAGTTAGAAAACGGGCCTTTAGTTGATAATAAAAGCTCGCTGATCTCAGGCAACATAACGGGTATTGATGAATGCATCAGAAAGTCCGGTAATATATTTTTCGGATCAGGATATATATCTTTAAGTTCTGAAACGAGCAAGAGCATATTCGGAGCTGTAGCGGAATATATAAATATGCTTTTTCATATAGATATTCTGCTTTTTTACGGGATTTATAAAAAAATTACAGATAGAAAAGATATATTTATAAGACTATACGGATATATCGGAAATATAGACACATATATATCCGTACTGTCATACAGAAAATCCATTGAAAACTGGTGTGTGCCTGATATATCAGATGATGATATGACGATAAAAAGTCTTTATCATCCTATGATAGAATGCCCTGTAAAAAATGACTGCAGTTTTGAGAAGGGCCTTTTAGTTACGGGCTCCAATGCCTCCGGCAAATCCACTTTTTTAAAAGCATGTGCCCTTAATATAATGTTTGCCCAAAGTATAGCTACCGTCTGCGGCGACAGTTATACCATGCCGTATCTGCATCTTTATACATCCATGAAGGTAAGCGACAATCTGTTTACTAAAGATTCTTTCTTTCTGGCGGAGATTAAAAGTATTAAGAGGATACTTGATGCTGTTGAAGAATCAAATGAATGGGGAGAAAACATATACCGTGTAGCATGTTTTATCGATGAGATATTTAAGGGAACCAATACAATTGAGAGAGTAGCAGCTTCATCCCAGGTGATAAAAAGTCTGTCAGACAAAAAAGTAATCTTTGCCACGGCGTCCCATGATACAGAGCTGACGTATATCCTTGAGGACTTTGTCAGAAATGTGCATTTTGAGGAAAAGGAAGATACGGACGATGTGGTATTTACTTATAAATTGTCACAGGGTCCGTCCGCATCAAGAAATGCCATCAGACTCCTTGGCAGACTGGGTATAGAAAGCAATATTACGGAAAAGGCCCTTAAGATGACGGAAGAATTTTCAAAAACCAATAAATGGTCACTGGCTGACTGAATAAAAGAGGTATAAAATGCTGACAAAAGTTGATTTATATACAGACGGAGCTTCAAGAGGCAATCCTGGCCCCGGTGGGTTTGGTGCCATACTGGTATTTGTCACAAATAACGGAGTAAAGGCCGAGAAAGAAATAACGGAAGGTTATAAAAATACAACCAATAACAGGATGGAACTCCTCGGTGTGATCAAGGGTTTAAATGCTCTGACGAGACCCTGCAGTGTGACTGTATACAGTGATTCCAAATATGTGGTAGACGCCTTTAATCAGGGATGGGTCGATAAATGGATCAAAAATAACTGGAGAAGAGGTAAAGAGCCTGTAAAGAATATCGACCTCTGGAAAAAACTCTTATCAGCCATGGAGATACATGAAGTAAAATATATCTGGGTAAAAGGCCACGCAGGTCATGATTATAATGAACGATGTGACAGGCTCGCAACATCATCGGCAGACGGAGATAACCTCCTTGACGATACAGTCGATGAAATGATAATATAATTAAGTGATTTACATAAAATATTTGTGTAAATTTAATTGAAAGGGATAAAATCATGGAAAATTTAATGTTGTTTTTAAGCGCATTCTGTTCATACCTTGTTAAATATATTGTTTATATAGTTGCCATCGTTATAGCATGCTTTATCGGTATAGGTCTTCGCAAGAGCTCTAATGCCAAGAAAGCTGCTGGGGAAGGTCAGCCTGAGAATAGCGAAAAAGCAGAGAGCAATTAATTTAAAAATCTCTGGAAGCAGGTATTGGCAATGAAAAATGCCAGATATATTCTGTATTTAATATTTTTATCTTTATCTTTGTTTCTTTGTTCGTGCGGGTCTTTGGAGAGTAATTATTATGATGATTATGACTCTGAAGATGCGCTGGATGATGTATCACAAATCCGGCATAATCATTATTATTTCCTTTATGATAAAAATGAAATTATCGGTAAAGTTTCAGACTGCCCATTTGAAGATGTGTCTGCTAAAAAAGTAACGTCTTCAGATTTTTTTAATGATGTCTATTTTGAAAAAGGCTGTGAAGGCAGAAATGTAATCAATGCCTGGTATTATGATATCGGAACGACTCTCCCTGATGACGCAGAGCCTGTTTATGATAAATATAATCTCCTTGGTACAGTTGAAAAAGGAGATATTATCTTTGAGGAAAAGGGGAATCTCGGACTCACCGGACACGTGGCCATAGTTGAGGGAATCTTTTATGATGAGAGATTTAAAACATATTACATCAGGATCATAGAAGCCAGAAGCAACGGTCTGGTCAGGAGCTGCCTGGATGATACCAGGATAGATGACAGAGAGATAACCATATTAAGAGTAAAGGATGCGACTCCTGAGATAATCGATTATGCCGTAGAATTCTGCATAGAAGAACTGGGAAAAGGGTATAAGATCGACCTGCAAAAAGATCATGATCACAGCCAGGAGGACTGGTACTGTTCGGAGATCACTTGGGCAGCTTATTATAACGAGGGTATTGATATTGAGGTATCAGGTGAGGGAGAGCCCGGCATTACACCCAGAGACATACTTTACTCAGAGCAGGTTTACGAGATCGATTTTCGTTAATAATACAATCATTTTTCGTTTAAAAAACAAAAATGCCCTTTAATCATCTTGACACTCAATATTCTGTTTCATATAATAATTAATGCACAATATATTGTGGTTTACATTTTGGTTATGGGCCAAAAGAACGCAAAATATGGTGCCTCGAAATAGTCATTATATGAGGGAGAATTAACATGGCAGAAGAAATTAATTATGGGGAAATGTACAAGACTGCTTTACCTGTAAAGGTTGTAAAGAAGGATAATTGTCTTGAGGATTTTAATGTTCAGAAGGTTATCAATGCAGTCGGAAAGTCGGCTTACAGAGCTCTTACCGAGTTTACGGAAGAGGAAAAGCATACTATCTGTAAATATGTGATAGCCAAGGTTGATGAGATGAAGGTTGAGCGAATCCCTATTCCCATCATGCATAATATTGTAGAGAGTGCCCTTGAGCAGGTAAAACCCATTGTTGCCAAGAGCTACAGAGATTATCGTAATTATAAGCAGGACTTTGTCCGTATGATGGATGATGTCTATAAAAAGAGCCAGTCCATCATGTATGTGGGAGACAAGGAAAACTCCAATACAGACTCTGCCCTCGTATCTACCAAGAGAAGTCTTATATTTAATCAGTTTAATAAGGAACTTTATCAGAAATTCTTCCTGACAACAGAAGA
>DFKO01000082.1:13533-25673 GCA_002373855.1 Lachnospiraceae bacterium UBA3643 | reverse complement strand
TTCCTGAGTGGGATCAAATATACTCTCCCAGACTATGCTCTCCACCGTCTTTTTGTCCGTCTTCTCATAAAAGATTTCCTTGCCGAATGCTCTCTTAAGCGAGAATGAATGGGACAGATGAAATTTGTTCTCTCCTATCTCGATACGCTTTATAAGCCTGCACTTTCGAAGGAAATCCTCTATCGCATTGCGCTTATCCTCCTGCATTCCGAGGAGATCAAGACATGTTCCCTCGCCGCCGTTACAGGGATGAGTCCATATCTCAAAAGGATTTAATCCCTCATCAGTCACCCCGCTGAATATCGGCGTGTCCTGCTCCCTCTCCCTGAAAAATGTCATCGTATTGAGAAGCATTATTTCATGATTACCGAGAATCAGCTCTGCGTTTTCCCGGCCCATTATATCCTGTATAATCGATATACCGTCAGGTCCCCTGTCGATACAGTCACCAAGGACATACAAGAAATCATCATCGGAAAAATGAATCTCCTTCAGCATCTTCTTGTAGGAAAAATACTGTCCGTGTATATCACTCATTACATAAGTACTCATACTGCTACTCCACTAACCCACCAATAAACCTCTTGCCTTAAATCAAGGCATATCTGAAATGTCATCTTCATTAACACAGATGACCGGTCTGATACCCATACATTTATTGAGTGCCCATAGCATCAGTCTGTCGTCCTTTAGGGCGTGTCCCTCATAGCTCTCGCTGCACTTGTATGAATCATCCTGATCTATCGGGCCCCTGGATCTGAGTCCGTAACTGTTTGCCTGTATCTCTCCGTCCGCCAGCGCTGCCGTGTACTGGGAATATGGTGCCGATATATTTTCGTTTACTCTCTTTTTCTGGCCTCTCATGACAGTCGGATCAAAGTCAAATCCGTATCTGATTTCCTCTATCGAAGGCAGGTAAACTTTATCGTATGTCTCTCTGTCAGTCAGCGCCGATATGATGGTCTTTACCGTGGTAACCTGGAGTTTCATCTTTTCCTCCTCGGTAAATGCACGTCTCACAAATACGCTGTTGAGCCATTCCCTGATCTTGCTGTTTTCCCAGTAGATGCCGTTTTTGATCTTGGTGATCTCCTTATCGGACATCTTCATGAACTTATCTTTATCAAACGGCCTGTAGTCAAGGACATACTCGGACTGAAGGGTCACACGCTTGCCCCTGTGCTCCACAACCTTCCATGGTATGGGATTAAACTTAAAGTATCTGTATCCCGCGATCTCCTGGGTATTTTTCTGCTGGATCATATCAAGGAGATTGGCCTTTTCCTCCTTGCCCTCCTTATATATGGGCATTCTGAGGTATCTGTCCTCTCCGACTACTGCCACATCATCCTGGTTGTAATCGGCGTATATTATATCTGATGTGCAGTGGATACCGGTCACTTCATTCATGGGATAAGCACCCATCCATATCCTGCCGATACCGTCTCTCATGATGAGGGGTTTCTCCTCGGGCTTTTGAGACTGGGGTGCGGCCTTCTCATCCGGATACCTGCCGTAGAGATCGTGATAGAGTTCATCAACAGTCTGCTGACGATCCCTTGCATCCATGGAGAGACCTTTCATGATCGCCTTTGCGATCTTTTTGTCTATCTTGATCGTATACTGGGCAATATCGATGAGCTCGTCCTTTTCATTTCTCTCATACGAGCACTGGGGTGTATCGCCTGTCATCATGCAGTAAAGTGTAGCACATATACTGTATATATCACTCCACGGTCCCTGCTCGGAAATCTTTGACAGCATCTGCTCGATTGGAGCAAATCCCCACTTGCCCAGAAACACCTGCTGGTTGGCCATACCGAGTTTTCGCGATCCGCCAAAGTCGATGAGCTTTACTGAGCCGTCCTGGTCCATCATTATATTGTCCGGTGAAATGTCTCTGTGAATCAGTCCCGACTTGTGAAGCTTGCCGAGGATATTGATCACAGGCTCCATCAGCCTCATGGTCTCATCTACGGGCAGCCAGCCACCGTGACTGTCTATATATTTACGAAGGTTACCGCTCTCGAGGTATTCCATGATGAGGTAACCTGTATTATTCTCATAAAAAAGATCCTTAATGGCAACAATACCGGGGAATTTGGAAAACTCCGCAAGGATACGGGCCTCTCGTAAATAGGCTGCCGTCTCTTTCTGGTACTCTTCACCGTTTACCTCGTCAAGAACAACAACAGTCTTTTCATCATCGGCTCTGTCTACCATCTCATCGGGGAAGAATTCCTTGACAGCTACCCTGTACTCAAGGAGCATGTCATATCCGATATAGGTAATACCATATCCGCCCTTGCCTAAAATATTGCCTATAAGAATCTTGTTATTTAATACGGTTCCGGGTGCGAGGGCCTTAGACCAAGTACGCTGTCCTGTCTTTTCCTTGCCGCAATACGGGCAGATTTCGGGCTCATCGCTCGTCCGCATACATCTTAAACAGATTTTTGATATATCTGCATATTCCATAAAAGCAAACCCCTATATACCTAAACTGTATTATTCAAAAAATCATACACATTCATTATACTAACGAAAGCGCTTTTTTTCCACATATTATTACAAAAACGGGCAAAAAATCACTCATTTCTGATAGCGGAAAGAGGGCTTAATTTCATAGCTCTGAGTGAGGGGAAAAATCCCGCTATCATACCGATCAGAACAGCAAATATGATTGACACCAAAATGAGCCATGGTGGTATGACAGAAATATACTGCATACCCATTTCGGTGGCATATGTCCTGATAAGCCAGTTGATGACAACCGATAAAACAGCACTGATGGACACGCCTATTATGCCGCCGATAAAGCCTATAAAACCTGCCTCGGCGAGAAACATGAACTGGATATCGCTGATCTTGCATCCGATAACCTTCATGATACCTATCTCTTTTGTACGCTCGTAAATGGACATACTCATAGTATTGGTGATACCGATGGCTGCTACAAAGAGGGCTACCGCACCGATACCTCCGAGGACGAGCTGGACTATGTTTAATATCTGCATATCCGACTCGATCCACTCAGCCTGGGAGTATGTATTGTATCCCATGTCCTTGATGATATCCTGCACAGCTGTGACGTTATCCATATTGTCAACATATACGATTATGGTATTGTACATGATATCCTTGTACGGTTTTCCACCCTTTTTTGTTGGCTGTCCCGGGATCACGCGGCCCTTAAACTCTTTCTTTAATGTAGCCTTAAGAGCATCAATATTGCAGTAGACATCATAGCTCATTGAGGAGTAATCATCCTGACCGCCTTCAAGCACACCGGCAGTCGGAATCAGATATTTTTTAGGAGCCTGGATCAGCTGACCGTTAGCGTCTGTCTGTCCGTGACTATAATAGCGCTCTGCATCAAAGATTACATACGGCGTCTCATTCATGAAATCGACGTCCGGCCATTCACCTGTCTCCCAGTAAATATACTGGCCTGTTTTGGCATTGCTGATATACATAGGTACGAGATTACCGTAAAACAGTTCAAGCGTTTTATCCGACAGAGGGAGCTGACCTGCACCGACTTTGGGGTTCATAGCAAGCATTCCCTCAGGCGATAGGCCTATGATGCGGATATTCATCTGATATTTACCGATTTTGATCACAGAATCAACGCTAAGCTGGGGCACTACAAAATCAACATGCTCTAACTGTTCAAACTGGGCAACGAGAGCATCGTTTAAGAAATGCTCATCCTTTTTCTCCTTATCATCGGAGCTTGACATATCATTGTATCCTCTCGTCACCTCTATGGATTTCATGGAACCGTACGATTCCATCTCCTCGAGCATGGCAGACTTCATGCCGATACCGAGACTGACCATCACGACGATCGAGATGACACCGATAACTACACCGAGCACCGTCAGGAATGTTCTGAATTTTCTTTTTAGCAAACTCTGCCAGCTCATGCGCAGCAGATCTGATAACTTCATATATACGTCTCCGTTTAAAGTACCCTAATTAAAGCAGGGTATCATCCTTTTCCATCTCCTCAAGTTCTCTCTTGCGGGCTTCTTTCTTTGCTTTGTTCTTTTTGATTATTCTGATGACTACTATAACTGCTACGATTATGGCTACAATGATACCGATGATCAGTCCGATATTGGGACCTGTGGTTTCGCCTTCCATTTCTCCCATATCTTCATACATACCGTAATCATCAGGGTACTCTTCATAGACCGCCTCATCGATGGTTATGGGTACCTGCTTTTCGATAACTGTAGCATTGCCGGCATCATCTTCATATGTCACATATACTGTCACATATCCGTCGTAGCAGGGAGTTACACCTGTTACATCCATATCTACTGCACCTGTTCCGCCTGACTCAACTTTTCCGACAAACTTGGTACCTGATAAATAATTCTCATCAAAAGCTACCTGTACGTTAAAGAGTGTTGTCTTGCCCATGTTGTAGACATCAAACATGATGTTGCTCGTCTCGCCTACCATGATGTAATCGGGGAGTACCTCAAAGTCAGAAACCTCTACTCTCGCCTCCTGATTAACGGGTACGGAAACATTTGACGTAGCTTCATATGACTTGTTTGAGCTGTCCTCATACTTGGCAGAAACATTTATGACATACGGCTGCTGATTAAGGTCGGCTCTTGCCGTAAATTCCATGGTAAGTGTTGTGGTTCCCTTTGGAGCAATGCTGTCTACATATATGGTTGAGGAACCGCTGGTAGGCAGGAATGCCTCAATTGATTCTGTAGTGGAGATTGCAACGGGTACTGCCTTTAAGTCAAACTGGATGTTTGATACAGTCTCTGTTGCTGATGTATTCTCAACTTCAAGATTAAGTGTAAAAGAATCTCCGGCCTGTACATTTTCAGGATCTGTTGTAAATCCTGTTACGATAATACGGGGTGTTGATGTGTTGGTATCCTCTCCGTTATCTATGAGTTTACCGTTTTCAGAAGCGCCGTGAATATTGGCAAATGTTGTTATGGTTCCGGATGTCAGTTTACCGTTGCTGTAGTACTGATATTTAAATGTAAGCGGATAGAGACCTGTCTTGGCTTCACCGGATACGGTAAATGTCCATGATACGGTCTGCTTTCCTTCATAGGCTGCAGACATCGAATTGCCTGCGACCAGCTTTGATATCACACGGGAATCCGAGGCGGTATTTATCACAAAAGGCCATTTTGAGGGGTCACCATCCTGAACGGGGAATACAACAAGATTGCTGATGTCTCTGCTTCCGAGATTGATAAGTCCGAGGTTTACGACGCATGAGCCCCCTGACCATCCTGATGATATAGCCACATCATTGGCCATAAAGACCATACTCTCGCTGCCGTCGCTTATCGCATTATACAGATTGGATTTTGTATCGGTTACAAGCTGATTCAACTGGGTTAATGTCATCTGGGTATTTGCCGTATATGACACCATCTCATAAAGGATCTCATTAAGCTCCGCTTCCTTGTCATCCGAAATGTTGTAAAGCACCTTAAGGTTGCTGATATATTCAACAAGTACATAATATGCAGCTTCCCTGTCCTTAAGATCAATAAGCTGGGATCCATCTGTCTCTGTAAGTACATCAACGGATACTGAGTACGGTACAGGTGGTTTGTTGCTGCTGTTTGAAGATGTGGTAACAGCATTTACCGTCATACCACCTGTGAGTAATACAAATCCAATCACACATGTAAAAATCAGTGATGTGATCAGTATGGATAATATTGATTTTTTTCTCTTTTTGATAATATTTTTCATGCCTGCGTATTCTCCTGTTCTGCCGTTTTTTGGTTGTCCGTTTTTTCTGCCGTTATCTCTTCCGTTTGTTCTTTCGGTTCTTCTTTCGGTTCTTCTTTCGGCGTTTCTTCTTTCGGCGTTTCTACCGGATCTTTTCTCTCGTTTATCTTTATGTCAATAACCTTTCCGTCAAGGATTCGTATTATCTTGTCTGCAAATCCCGCCAGGTAATCGTCATGGGTAACCATTACAATGGTCTGATTTTTCTTTCTCGAGATATTCTGCATCAGATGCATTACTTCGAGGGATGTATTCGAGTCAAGGTTTCCCGTGGGCTCATCCGCAAATATGATCTCTGGGTTTACCACCAGAGCTCTCGCTATACCGACTCGTTGCTGCTGACCTCCGGACATCTGTCCCGGCCTGTGGTCCAGATACTTTGCCAGGCCTACCTGCTTTAGCATCCGCCTCGCTTTCATCTCCCTGATTTCCTTATCCTCTCCCCTAAAGACCAGGGGCATCGCCACATTTTCGACTGCGTCCATGTTTTGCAGGAGGTTGTATGACTGAAATATAAAGCCTACATGCTTTTGCCTGAACATTACAAGACCAGCCTCATTTTTGTTTTCTATATGTTCACCTGCTATTATGACCTGACCTTTTGTAGGTTTCTCAAGGCCCGCCAGCATATTAAGGAGAGTGGATTTACCGGATCCCGACTGACCGACGACCGCCACAAATTCTCCCCTCTTAATACAAAAATCTACACCATTAAGAGCACGTACCTTGTTCTCTCCTATGGTGTATATTTTATATAGATTTTTTACTTCTATTATGTTATCAGAATTATCCAAATTCATACCTGTATCGCTTTATTCCATCCACGTAGTTATGACCATCTCACTGTTGTAAGATGAAATATTAAAATTCCTGATCCTGTTGATAAAATCAGATGCAGTGGTCTTGTAAAGGTCGTAAACACTGTTGTCTGCAGTTATCACGCATGCATCGGTATCCGCTGTATTGTCACTCACATTGGCTGTGGGCTGCACAAAACCGAGAGTAGTCTCCACACCTGTAAAAGCATCATTAAACGAGATACTGCTGATCTCCATACCGTCTCCGTCCACTCTGCCTGTGGGCTCATACTTGCCGGCAGTCACTTTCGGAGCTGCTCCGTTTTCAGATACGGCTAAGATACATATACCCTGGCCGTCTGAGAGACCGATAAATCCGCACAGGACGCTGATACCGTCTGTCTCGCTAAAGTATGCCGACTCGATCATGCGCTCCTCAAGTGAACCGATAGTGAGATTTTTTGATTCTTTACCGATATTTGCGAGGAAGCCGCCTCCGGCATTGCTGTCATTTTTGCCACAGCCGACCATGCTGATGACGAGCATACATATTATAAGTAAACCTGTTAAATGCTTTTTCATTATTTTATATTTCCGATCACTGAATTAATCAGATAATTGTACTAAATATATTAAATCAACACTACAGAATATACAACATTTTGAGATATGTGTCAAAAATCAGAGCATCTGTGCCCTTTTATGCACACGGCCAAGGAGACTTAAAAACATTTTTCTCTCATCATTGTTTAAATCGATCAGGATATCCTGCTCAACTTTCTCCAGTTCCTTTTTTGCGGCAGAGACGATATCCCGGCCCCTGCTTTTCATGCGGACACATTTTACGCGCTTGTCATTGTCACATGAAAAACTCTCGAGAAATCCCTTCTGCTCGAGTCTCGCTATCATCCCGGATATTGCCGTTGATGAATATGAAAAGTATGATTCTATCTCCTTGAATGTACACTCTCCGTTATGAATGCACATTATCACGGCCATGATCCTCACCTGACCGTTTGTGATATTGTACTCTTTGAGGAGTTTGTCGGAATTTTTCTCAATGGCCTCGCTGATCATCTTGATCATGCCGGCCACATGATTATTGATATTATCCATGATTTAAGCCTCCCCGTTTATCTGCTGGTTCATTACGAGCATCTGGAGTCTGTTTTCCACATTGGCAAATGACAGATCGGGATCGTAATCAAGCGGCAGTACTTCTATATCGGGATAAAGCTCCTTGAACTTTTTCATGACGCCTCGTCCGATGACATGGTTTGGCAGACATCCGAAAGGCTGCAATATAACAAAGTTTTTGCATCCCCTGTTTGCATGATGGATGATCTCACCCGGGATCAGGATACCCTCACCCGTATCAAATACACGATTGATTACGGGATCTGCCTCTTCTGCTATCTCATGGATTCTCGGACATCTCTCATGGAGTTTTGAGCCTGCTTTCTTTGCCTGTTTGTCAGTTATATTTTCGGCAGTCTCAAAGAATATGTTGGCAACCTTCATCCAGAGTCTTGTATTAAAATCACGCTTTGTCTTAAGCATCTTTATCTGATTGTTCTGGCAGAAATATGTCTTCTGGATGACATCAGTCATCTTGGCCTCAATGATCTCAAAACCATTGTCCTCAAGATATCTCTCAATCTCATGGTTTGCACCGGGATGGAAGTTCATGAGGTACTCGCCTACTATGAGTACTGTAGGCTTTGGTTTGCTCCTGTCGTATTCAACTGCTTCAAGGACTTTGATACCCTCCCTGAAACCTTTTATACCACCGGAGATACCGTGCTTTTCTATACCGTCGCAGAGAAGCTCCATGGCTTTTTCAAATGCCGCATCGGCGCTGCCCTTAACCTTTTCGTAAGGCCTTATCTTTCTGAGGATTTCCTCAAAGGTATCTATCATCGGCAGTGATATGGCTACTTTTAATACAGCGATGGTATCCATCTTGTATCCGGGATGGATGCCGTGGTAATCCACATCATCATTGGTGATGATCGGCACATAATCATATCCCGCATCATCAAGGGATTTACGCAGGAGCGCCGCATAGTGGGTCAGTCTGCAGCAGCATACATACTTAGCCATGGCGATGGCTACTTTATGGGTATCATACTTGCCGCTCTCAAGGGCTGCGAGTGCCTCACCTATTACTATCTGTGCAGGGAAGCATATGTCATTGTGTGTATACTTCTTGCCAAGTCTTATCGCCTCTTCCCTTCCTACCTCAAGGGGCACAGCCTTTATATGCTGCTGGGCAAATGCTGCCGACATTATCTGTGAGAATGCATGGGATGAATTGGGTACGAGGACTATCTTGTCCTTTATATCCTGCTTTGTAAATTTAACTTTGTATGGATCCTCAAGAGGCTTTATCTCCTCCTTAATATTCATGCTGCGCTTACGCTCTATGGTCTCTATAAATGAGCGGACTCTTATGCGTAAGGGGCCCTGGGCATCAGACTCATCCACCTTGAGTATAAGGGGCGCCTTGTTGCTGATCTCCTTCATCATACGGACAGCCTCATCTGACAGGCATGCATCATGACCGCATCCAAAGCTCACTATCTGGACAAACTCAAGATGAGGATTCTTGGCTGCAATGATACTTCCCGAGAGGATTCTCGCATGGAAGTTGTTTACTACATCGAGTCTTGATTTGCTTAAATCCTCTGTGGCCATGGCAGGTATGGAATCTACAGTGAGTACAGGTACTCCCATATTTACAAAGAGTTCCGGGAGCTCATGATTCACAAGTGGATCAGAGTGGTAAGGTCTCGCGCCCATCACTACCGCATACTTGTTTTCACGCTCAACTCTCTCTATGAGCTCTGTACCTTTTTTCTTAAGCTCGGTATCAAATGCGCTCTGGGCATTTGATCCCTGCTCTATGGCTTTCTTTGTGATCTCTGGATCTATATCAAACTCATCCTTCATGTACTTGCAGAGCTGTTTCTCTCTGTCATCGTAGTCATACCAGAAGAAGTACGGCGCATCAAACTTGACCCCGTACTTTGAGTACGGGTTGTCGGAATTGTACATGACAATGGGATATCCCTTTACAAGAGCACATCTTGAAAAGCTTGTGGGCTCTGTATTTTCAACAGGATATACGGATATGGAGGGCATAAATATCCTGTCAACTCCCATGCCGATCAGCTCTCTGATATGGCCGTGTACGAGTTTTGCAGGGAAACATTCCGTATCGGAAGGCACTGCATGAAGACCGTTTTCATATATCTCACGGGTACTCTCGGGAGATATCTTTATCTGAAATCCGAGACTCCTCCAGAATGTTGACCAGAACGGCATACCCTCCCAGTACATGAGTACTCTCGGGATACCGATCACTGTCTCCTTTTCGGGAGCAACAGTCTCAAAAGGATAATTCTTAAAGAGCAACTGCTTTCTGACAGCAAACATATTCTCCGCTTTATATTTCTTTAAGTTGATCTCCTTGATCTTGTTCTTGATCGTGGCATCTTTTGGATCGCCTATTACTTCACCCTTCTCACAACGATTGTTTGTAACCCAGCTGTCTCCCGTAGAGAATGAGAGTATCGTCCTGTTACAGTGGTTGGTGCAGTAAGGGCAGGGTGAGTTTGCTTCCTGTTTGTATGTAAAGTTCTTTAGCTCTTCATAAGAGATAAATGTCTTAACAAAACCGGGCTGTGCCATATATTCTCTGACACGCAGCGCTGCACCTATTGCGCCCATGAGTCCGGGGTAAGGCGCACGGATAACCTTTTTGCCTACATACTGTTCCATGGCACGGAGCACTGCATCGTTTTGGAATGTACCGCCCTGTACTACAATTTTTTCTCCGAGGGAATCAATGTTGGCCACACGGATAACCTTTGTAAATACATTTTCTATGATGGAACGGCAGAGTCCCGCCATGATATCATAAGGCTTTTTGCCGTTTCTCTGCTCGGTGATGATGGAGCTGTTCATAAATACCGTACAACGACTTCCGAGCTTGGCCGGGCTCTCTGATTCAAAGGCACGTCTCGCGATATCTTTTGTCTCTATGCCGAGGGTCTGGGCAAAGTTTTCAAGGAATGAACCACATCCCGATGAACATGCTTCATTAACGACAATATTTGTGATGATACCGTTCTCAACCCAGATAGCCTTCATATCCTGGCCACCTATATCCAGGATAAATGAGGGATTGTCCACATACTTGGATGCAGCGAGGGAATGGGCCACTGTCTCTACCACATGGGTCTCTGTCTTAAATGCTTTTGAGAAAAGGAACTCGCCGTATCCTGTTGAAGCGGCACCTACAATGTTAAGGGTTGCTCCTGCTTTCTCGTACTTGTCATACATATTAAGGAGAGCACGCTTTGCCACGTTAAGAGGGCTGCCCTCATTTGATGCATAATATGAATCAATGATCTCCTCATTCTCATTCATGAGGACGAGTTTTGTCGTCGTACTGCCCGCATCTATACCAAGGTATGCGTTTACCGTCTCGCCTTTCACCGGCATATAGTCGGGAGTATCCTTTACCTTATGCTCCTTAAGGAATGTTTCTTTTTCCTCCTCACTTGTAAAGTAGAGTTCTCCGTCCCCGCTCTCAGAATCATTGTCTGCAGCGAGGGCTTTCATTCTCTCAAGGAGATCTGTAAATCCGTAATCTGCAGAATCCTTGTGGATTTCATCGATACTAAGTGCTGCACCGAGAGCCACCATGATCTCGGGATTCTGGGGTACGAGTATCTCGTCCTCCTTAAGCTCGAGACGGTCTGCAAATACATCTATAAGTTTTGGATGGAATGTGAGGGGACCTCCCTCGAATGCTACAGGCGGTTTGATATCAAGGCCCTGGGCCAGTCCGCCGATTGTCTGCTTTGCTATGGCATGGTAGCTTGATAAAGCGATATCTTCTTTTCTCGCTCCCTGGTTGAGGAGTGGCTGGATATCAGTCTTGGCAAATACACCGCAACGACCGGAGATGTCATAGAGAGACTCTCCCTTTGAAGCCATCTCATTCATCTTGGTCGCATCTATACCGAGGACCACAGCTATCTCATCGATAAACGCACCTGTACCACCGGCACAGCTGCCGTTCATACGCATATCAAATACTTCCTGCTCGCCCTTTTCATTTTCTCTGAAAAATATGATCTTGGCATCCTGTCCGCCAAGCTCTATGGCTGTGCCGACTTTTGAATACTCTCTCTTTAATGCTATGGAGTTGGCTACAACCTCCTGGGTAAAGGGTACACCAAGATGCTCGGCTATGGTTCTCGCACCCGAGCCTGTCATACAGTATTTAAAGGACTGATCGCCTATGACTCCCTCGGCCTCTTTTAAGAGAGAAACTATGCTGTCCCGCTGTCTCGCAAAATGTCTCACATATTTATGAAAGATCATTTCGCTGTCTTTACAGATAACAATCTTTGTTGTCGTGGAACCTACGTCCACACCTATCCTGAAACTCATTTCTATCCCAAAACTCCTTCGTTTTTATAAAACGCAAACATCATATATTTTATTAAACCGTAAACATGTTGTCAATCAAAGAAGGGG
>DFKO01000082.1:0-13403 GCA_002373855.1 Lachnospiraceae bacterium UBA3643 | reverse complement strand
TCCATGAATCATATGCTTTCCAGCTGGCTGAAACAGTTACGCAACACTTCATATTTTTCCCAGGAAACGCTTTGTATCTGATCGTTTATACGAGTGAATACCTTATCCGGATATTGCACAGCCCATGTTACACCCAAGTGTGCCTTCAACTTCTTTCTGTTGTTTGAGATGTATCGCGAAGCACTTTTTTGTATTTCATCAACAAATACTCCTACATCTTTGACGATCACCGCATCATAAGGATCTTCCGATATTGCTTCAAGCATAAGTGTCTCCAATGCTCCCTGACGTTCCGTCGGAATGGCTATGAGCAAGGAAGAGACTGTTTTTTGAATCCCGAACGTATCAACATAGGTATTATCGATCCATGTATCATTCTTCATTTCCGCCACGATGGGATTGAATAGATGAGAGGCATGTGCCTCGATGGACTCCATACTCTTATCATCACGGTCAAGCATCAACACAATCTTTGAGAACGCATTCGACTTTATCATTGGGGATAATATCTTCTCACTGAAAAGCGAAGCCATCTTATCTTTTCCGCCTACACCGCAAATGAGCAATCTGTCGTCATCTCTTTTATACCAGTTGATAGACTGATTAAGATTGCTTTGCTTTATATTAAGATGTTCCGGAGCTTTCTTGCAGAACTCCCAACCTGACACCTTATTCAGATAATAACTGAGCAGGATGGCATCCGTACTTCCTTCGCAAAGAATAATACTATTCATAAGCGCACCTCGAATCCGAAATCTTCACGATCCTTATACACATCAGCGCCGCTCATGGATCGTGATAAAGTTTTATTCCCTTCTTTTCGAAGTGTGATCACATTTATTTTGTCGTCATTTAAAGATCGGTCATAGTCCTGTGTCTTCAAAATCCCATCCACTGCTTCCAAACTGTGTGTTGTGATAAAAAGCTGAACATTGTATTGCAAACACGCTTTAGTCACAAATCGGAATATATCATCATAAAACTGTTTATGGATTGATGTCTCTATTTCATCTATGAGTAGTATCCCTCCGCGCGCTTTTGCGATTTCGTTGGCTAGGACAAGCGCTCTTTTTACACCATCACCATATGTTGAAAGTGGCATATTCCCCAATCTGTCATGTTTGATATAGCTTACCATGTGAGAACCTGTATCACTGGGCAACGTCAATATGTCACTGATCCCTTTGTCGAAAAGCTTCAGCATCATTACACAGATTTCTTTATATTCTTCATTACGAACGATCTCAGTTATTATGTCACCTCTTAAATGCGCAAAAGATCCAACATACCTGATTGGCAGGCTTCTTGACTCGGTATATGAATAATCCGACATCTTTATATACCTGTGGAACTTAACAGAAGTTTGATTAAACTCTTTTCCCAGATTAACCAATATGCCCCCTTCAAAGCCGTCTACTTCCATCTCGCCTTGAATGGCGCTTTGACTCCTGTTCTGTCTGCTCCTTCGTTCCTGAACCGGATCATAGAACATTTTCTTGTTTTCCCCGTGAAATCTATATGAAAATTCTTCACCATTATAAATCCCGCTCACCTCTATTTTTCTAACCTGTGATTCTTGCGGGAACATACACATCACATTTTCATATATGGAATTGGAATACTCCATTGCAAACTGATAATCTCTTTGCCTGGCAATCTGTAGCACGTTGATCAGCCCAGCATTATAAAAACGCAGAAACTGGACAGCTTCCAGCACTGATGTCTTTCCGCAATTGTTATTACCAACGATCAGGTTGATAGGGCATAAATGTTCCAGATATAGATCGGTGATTCCTCTAAAACTGTCTATATATAATTTCTCTAAACCTGTCATAACTGTTATCTCCTTAATCTGTCAGATCAACAACAAGTCTTTTGCCCAGAGCATCAGCGATTTTTTTTAATGTCGCAATGGTCGGTCTATTGCTTCCACTCTCTATATTGCTGATATTGGATTGGGTAAGTCCCGATAATTTTGCAAGTTCTTTCTGCGTTAAATGAGCCTCTTCGCGTGCCTTTACGACCTGTTCTCTGATCTCTTCGTAAATATCATAATTCGTATTATCCTTTGTTTTCTCCCATGAAGAGAAGGATACTTTTTTTAATGCATCATCCAAATATTCTTGAAAATCATCCATAGTATCACCATCCTCAGTTCAATTATATCGAATTCTGTATTTCCATGCAAGAATATATTGATTTTTATATATTAAGACCAAATAATATCTATATATGTATTTCGTGTCTCTTTCATCTAAAAGCCCCACTTTTGTACCACCTTTCTATTATTCCGACACAATCCCCGTAATATTTGATATAATATATTCGATTAAAAAATCAGTAATATATTATGTAATCGTATTTAGGAAATAAACAAAGGATTGTAGAAATGAAACGACGTGAACTTTTTACTTTAATCGGAACACTTGTTGTTCTATCCATAACCGGCTGTGGTAACAATGCTCCTGTTGATACAGCCTCAAACGATTCAGTTGTTATAGTATCCGAAAATGATGCCGATATCGCTCAGGATACTGCTATGCAAACTGAGCTCGACGAAACGAAAACTGAGAGTGAATCTTTAAAGAAGGATATCGAAAACCTCGAATCAAAGCTTAGCGAAGAAGAAGCTTATTATCAGGAAGCCTTGGATTTCGGTGTTGAAAAAACTGATGTAACCGATGTAGAAATAACCGAAATATTGGATGAAGACAGACTCATCCTGTCTGATGCAAATATAAGAACTAAAGATTCTGTTGATTCTGAATGGATTGATTATCTGCTCAGATATACCGGTATATCCGAAGAGAATTATATTCATGTTTATGGAAAAACCTCTAACGGATGGTATGAAATCCATTATATAACCGACGAATCAACCGAAGACTATGAAGTTGCTTATGTCCCCGGAAAAGCATTAAGTGACTCTGTGTATATAACAGACGCAAAGCTTGAAGAATTGGAGAATCAGCAAAACTCTGATCAGACCCAGCCTGTAACACAACAGCAACAGCAGACACCTACACAACAGACACAGCAACCTACACAACAGCAGCAAACTCAACAGAATCCACCTCAGAATAATGAGCCTGTAGACCCTGATATAGACAAGCAGTATCAGGATATGATTGATAATGGGCAACTAATTGTAGCACCACCAGATTATCCTGATGTACCTGGATTTGACTTCTAAAGTACAGACAATTGAGCTAATAGCAGTAATACGACACAGTCCTTTTTTCATTAATTTTATCATAGAGCAGTCGACTCATGGCAAAAGCGTCAGACAAACAAGCGATGCACACTCATAGGCACTCCGTGCCTATTTCGTGCACGCGCTGGTCTACGCTCCGCTCCGGTCGGCGCAAAGCTGAGGTCCCCCGGACCTCATGCGCCGCGCTATCGAAAGGCAAAAAAATAGAACCTCCCGCAAGTAAACTTGCATCGGTTCTTTTATTTTGCCTTTCGGCACCGCTTGTAGCGTAGAGCAGGTGATGGGAATCGGATACAGTCGAAACCCTGAAATTCGCTTGCCATCTGGCTTTTCGCAATTGGGATTTTGAGAAAAATTGAGAATACACGAAAATAATGAAAGGAGACTTACCCGCAGGGAGTCCTTCCATTTTTTTATAGTGAAACGTAGCCAACTATCGGCAGTATATTGCACCTTTCCACTTTAAAATCTAATGTCAATCCCTCCCGGAGCCACTAATAAAATTGCAAGTTCTCGTGAATTAAATGTATGCTCGGTTGTCTCAAATTCATTCGGCAATGTACCATATATTTTAATATCTCGTTCTCGTCCCATTCCAAGAATGCGAGTAATACTATCTATGTCAGAAATACGCCCCGCCTCAATAATAGTCTTAACAAGTCGCGAGGTGCTGAATATAATTATCTCGCTACCCTTATACTGGGCTTTAGTTTTCATAAACAAATTGCTTATGGTCGCTCTGGCCTTTTTATCCTCTGTTATTATGTTATATTTGTAATCACATTCTCCCGGAATATGCGAAAGAATATGCAGGCAAATAGCCAAAAGTTCTTCTCCAAGATTATCAGATTCAACCTTGTTGTTTCTGACAGAGGCAAAGAAATCAGAAAATAAATTATTAGAAGATAATCCTTTTCCTTCTTTTAGTCTTTTCTTCAAATGCTCCTTTTCCAAAAATGTAGCCTCGATAGTACTTGTTGGTACCCCTAACATCCGAACAGCCCACATAAGATAAGTGTTTATTTCTTTAGTTGAAGAAAAACAATCATTTAGAATGGTGAAGAGGTCTTCCTCATACATTACAAAAACCTCAACTCCATGAATGTCTACCATCCTATGAATCAAATCAACGTACTGATGATTTAACTCACCACTTTTTGAAGCCAACTCCATCAATACACATCGGGTAATAACTACCGCTCCCGACTCTTGTTTTATGTATGAGATGATGTAATCTACATCTTTTTTAAGCAGATTTGAGTGTCCTCTGAATGAGCATGTGTCATAAAAAAACACCTTTTTATATTTGTATAGAAGAGCCTCTGTGATTTTAGCTACTTCCGTCGTGACTTTCGATTCTATTGCGAACCAATTCTTAGGTACTTCAAAATAGGCAGTCGCCACAGTTAATCATCCCCCTTTATTTGTTTACTAAGGGTTTTGATATTTTTAAGCACCATATCCAACGTTCTCTGATTTATATACTCTCCCTGGACAAATTCTTCTCCCATTCGCATTACCAAACGTTCAACATTATCGAAATCATCTCTCAATGATGGTTCGAGAATTTTGGAATCCAACCATAATTCAGAGAAAGTTGATAATACTATCTCCTTATTTACGCTCATTAATTCATTCGTCATGTCCTTCATTTCTATCAATTGAAGTTCACAACATCTAATTAATGTTGCCATATAAGGGGCCTGGTAGTAATTCATAAGCTTACAAATCGTTTCTATAAGCCCGTTAGACTCCGCCATAAATTTCTCGAACATTCCTCGAAAACTGTTTTCAGGCATTAACAATGCTCCTGCAAAAACATTTGCAATATATTCGTCTTCATTGTCATAGTAATGTTCATTTGCCAACTCAATTTTAGATTTAAACTCGCTTTCTTGAAAGAAAACATGATATATTTCGTGCGCGACCGCAAAATTTGAACTCACTTTCGGAAGCGAGGAATTAATAACAACATACCCCAATCCGTCGCCTTTATAACATAGTGCTCCTATCTCATCATCCTTAAATGGCATTTCGAACACAATAAATCCACGTCTTAAGAACACTTCTCGTACCAATAACAAAACATCTCTAACATCGCTATCAGACTTTATGTTCATAACCGCGCAAAATTTCCTTATGCTCTGTTCTATCTCTTCGCGATTCGCCTTACTATATTCAATTATTTTCTTAAAGCGATATACATCCATTCATGACTCCTATAGTGATTGTTCGAAGCGGCTCTTTGCACTTAATACTTCATCAACATTTTCCATAAAACTTAATAACAAATCTGCCATATGTTTCTGCTTGCTTGTTGGGGATCCAGCATAAAAAGCTATCCGTTCCGGCATTAATGTAGATATATCCGGAAACTCAACGCTTTCCATCCAAAAGAATTCAACATTCTTTCCCAACGTCTCTGCAATCATTGTCATATCATTCCCAGTCGCGTCTTGTTTTCCTGTAAGAATTCGAGAAAGCTTTTTAGAATCCATACCACTTTTTTTACTAACATAGGTTTGTTTAATTTTCATTTGTGACAAATAGGCATTAACGTTTTCAACAAATTTTGTCATTCCTACCACTCCTCTTGTCCTTGTTTCTCTTTTCTTGTTTGTTTTCTTCTTTGTTTCTGTGGGTTCTCTTTTTCAAATTCTTTTGCCAATTAAATCCCAGGTCTATTTCTCTCTCCTAAAGATAATAGTCCTCCTATTTATTATTATAGGCATAGAAATCCACAATGCAAGCATTATATCTCATATTTTACGATTTTACAATAATAATTTATGGATTGTCATTGCATTTATCTAGTCGCTGGCGTTTGTGTCTCACTCCATAAGATTATTCGCTTATATGCATAAAAGTGGTTATATCGAATTCGGGATAATAGTGGCAAGCAGGGCATTATAAAAGACTGGCGAGAAGCCAGCCCTCAATTGATTTAGGTATTTGGTCTGATCTGTTTGGATAAATTAGAAACCCAGTATTTAAGGCAAAAGAAAAAGCAGGTGATGGGAATCGAACCCACGTGTTCAGCTTGGAAGGCTGACATTCTACCATTGAACTACACCTGCATAAAAAACTTTATTAAATTAGTCGGGGTGACAGGATTCGAACCTGCGACCCCCTGGTCCCAAACCAGGTGCTCTAGCCAAGCTGAGCCACACCCCGTCACCGGTTGTCCTGTTAGCGACTATTTCATTATATTCATGTGGTACATCCTTGTCAACAACTTTTTTTATTTTTTGGCGCCGAATTACGGCGCCTTAAAATAATATTTAATAAATTATATAAGTGATGTACTGAAATATCTCTCTGCTCTGTCTGCCAGTACTGTTGCTATGACTTTGTCCTTGCCGTACTTCTCTGCCATCTGCTTTGCAGCCCATACATTGGCACCTGATGAAGTACCTACAAGGAGTCCCTGGACTCTGGCCAGTTCTCTGGCTGTATTTATAGCATCATCGTCCGACACCTCCACGATATCCGTGATGATAGATGTATCGAGTATGTCAGGAATAAATCCGTCACCTATACCCTGTATCTGATGGAGTCCCGGCTCATCACCAAGGAGCGCCGATACATTCTTGGGCTCTACTGCCACAATCTTGCAGTCAGGATTTTTCTCAAGGAGATATTTTGCTATACCCTGAAGTGTACCGCCGCTACCTATACCGGATACATAGATGTCTATCTTTTTACCGAGCTGCTCTGAGAGTTCTACTGCCGTTGTCCTGTAATGGATATCGGGGTTGGCAGGATTCTGGAACTGCTGGGGTACAAAATAATTATCCGATGAGGATGCTATCTCCAGAGCCTTGTCTACAGATCCACCTATGCTGAGTTTAGGGTCTGTTAATACAAGTTCTGCGCCGAGAGCCTTTATTATCTTCTTTCTCTCCTCGCTCATGTTTTCAGGCATGACGATTATTACATGATATCCTTTTCTCACGCCGCAGAGAGCGAGTCCTATTCCCGTATTGCCTGATGTAGGCTCGATGATAGTCATACCGGGCTTAAGGCGTCCGTCCTTTTCAGCCTGCTCTATCATATTTAATGCTATTCTGTCCTTGATACTGCCACCCGGATTTAAAAACTCTGCCTTTGCATAGAGATTGAGTCCGGTTGTCTGCTCCAGGCTTATAAGTGGTGTATTTCCGATCAGGTCGAGTACGTTTGTATAATACAATTTCATTTCCTCCGAATAGATGATATCTGAATCATCATACATCTTTTTTCAAATATAATCAAAGTAAATTGTATCTGATATCCGTATTTTCGATCAGATTAAGCAATGTCACCGGATTCATGTAATAATCTATATGCTCCGGCCTGCTTATCTCCTCGTCTGCCAGCAGTTTCTTGATATATTCAAGCTGACGTCTCTCACTGTCTCCCATCTTATCAAGGGACGGTGCCGGTATACCCGATGTCTCATAAAATGTAAACAGGATGTCAAGGCATACGGAGCTTAAGAGTGCATAGATATACGAGTTCTCGATCCAGTAACTCATCTTCATATGAGTAAAGCGCCTTCTGGATACTTCCTTTACCGCAAAGTATGTATCCATATCATCGAGCCCCTGCCATATATCCGCAAAGCAGTAATCATATTCGCCGTCCGTAAGGTTCTTCATATATTCAACTGCATCGGCTTTTATTATATGGATTTTCTCCTTATGCTCAAACTGCGGCAGTATGTACGTGTCAAATAAATCTATGACACTCTGCTCCCGCTCTATCACAGTGACCGCTTCCACATCTTCTTTGATCGAAGCCATATAAGCATAGTACCCCATGCCAAGACCGAGAGTCAGAACCCTGCCTTTCGCTTCAGCTACCACTTTTTTCATGGTCATCACTTCGTTTGGCGTGACGCTCATCCATGCGTCGCCTTTCTCCGTGATGGACGGAAACTCAAAGGTTTTATCAAAGCATCCGATCCTCGGAATATCTATGAGAGTATCCCCGTATCTCACCGGACAGTCATATACAAATATTTCATAAGGCCTGTATGATGAATGGGTCAGTTTAAAGTCACCCGATACCTTATCATCAAATTTTATATTTTTATAATACGGATTCTCCGCATACTCACCGGCGTCAAATATCATTGCTTCATCTTCTACGGCGCCCATGATATCTGCCCACATCTCCTCGCCTCTCATGACAGGTTTAAGCAGGTCCAGGATAATGACCATGAGCATTGCCTTATCAAGCTCTAAATGATCATCGTCTGCCTTTGCCATCATCTCCTTTAATTTAACGGCATCGTCCCGGAGTTTGTTTATATCATCCGGATAAATCTCCCTGCCTGATGCCATAGGGCCTGTGAGAGCCATATTCAGCGTACCGCTTAAGTTTCTTATCAGAGATACTGATTTTATTTTTTCTGTTACTCTGTTGTTAATTTTAATTTTCAATTATTTATATTCCAATCTACATCATATTCCGTTTGAAGTTTATTATAAAAGAGGCTACTCCCATTAAGACGGCCAATATCATTATTATCAAAACAATTTTTGCATACTTTTTTCTCTTTTCCTCGTTCTCACGGTCAGTTATTACAGTTGCAATCCATAAAATAATTGAGCCGAATAACAGGCCGGCACATCCGAGGAACAATACCATATAAATCGTATTAAAAAAATCCATCGATTTACCTCCACCTATGCATTATAACAGAAATAAAAAAATCAGGCATCGCTAACAGTCTGTTAACGGTGCCTGACATATTAATAATATTAATCCGGGTTGGAGAACGGTACACCTTCGGGAGCAAATGCAAACTTGGTTGTGAACTTAACAACGTCGAATGTATTAACCTGCTCGAAGTCGATGTACGGAATAGGTACAACCTTGTAATTTCTAAACTCGGGATACTCATCGATATCCGCCATATATGTGATGAACGGATACTCACGGCCGTGGAGGATGAGACACTCACCTTTCTCTTTTCTGAATCGCTGGAGCTCTTCAACTGAGATAAGTCTTCTCTTCTCAGGTCCGCCGGGTCCCCATGCATCGATCTCACCGCAGAGGAATGATATCTCGTTAAGGAGGTCACGCTCTCTCGATGTGAGGAATATCCAGTTATCACAGTTACCCTTGATAGTATCTGCATCCTCGCCGTATCTACCCTTGAGCTGGTGGATTGACTGAGCTACGAGGTAGAATCTCATGTTACGGCTTCGAGCTGCGGAAATCATCGAAGGCATATCAGGAATCTTGGGGATGTTACAGAACTCATCGAGTACGAAATTAACTCGTACGGGAAGTGAGAGTGCTGCCTGTCTCTGAGCCTCACCGATCAGGATTTCGTATACCTGCTTGATAAACATTGTTACGAGGAAGTGACATGTCGTCTTCTCATCAGGTACGATGATGTATACGGCTGTCTTCTCGTGACCAAACATACGCATATCAAATGTGTTGCCGCAAAGCATATCTGTAAGTCGCTTGTTAAGGTTGAAGATGGAAACCATTCCGTAAAGCACTGTCATGATAGATGAAATGGTCTTTTCATTCTCACCGAGAAGTGTACCCTTGAAAAGCATACCTACTGTATTCGAGTTGTTCATCTTACCTGCAAGAGTCTTAAGTGACTCAAGAGATGACTGCGAACAAAGGGATGTAAGCGAACGGATATTAACGGCGTTCTCTCTTGCTGCTGCCTCAAAGAGGAGGTACATATTTGCAGTAAGGAGTGTCTCAGCCATCATGGGATAAAGGATATCCGTTGAGTTTTCCTTTTGCTGAGCCGAAAGAGTAGCTGCAAGGTCGTTTATCAGGTTGTTGGCCTCATCACGACGGTCAAACTTAAGTGTTCCGTCTGAGTTGTAGATAGGCTCGCCGTTTGCATCTGTAGCATAGTGGTAATAGTACTCATACGGAAGTGAGAGGGGATCCCATCTGTCTCCGTATCCGATATCTCGGAAGTTAAGTACTACCAGCTTGTATCCACGGTCTTTTGCAAATCCGCCTGTACGTACATAAAGCTCGGCCTTAGGGTCAGTTACGATGAATGACTCGCCGGCACGGATAAACATGTTGATCGTAGGCATTACGAAAAGTCGTGTTTTCTTGGAACCTGTCGCACCAAAGATAAGTGTATGTGTATCACGGTTGTCAAGGTAAGCTGTCTTACCGTCTGACATAACGGGGATACCGCCGGCAGGATAGTTTTCATCAGAAAGATTAACCTTTACTGCTGAGCGCTGAATCTCTTCTACCGTAGCCCATCTCGTAGTACCGGTATTACTTTTATATCTTGTATTTTTTATCTGACTGCTGCTCATTTACCTGCCTCCTTATACGTTATAGTACTGTGAAGTATAAACCTTCATGTTGTTCTGGATAAGCTCCGATACGTACATTCCTTCCGGATCGAATGCGCTTATCATACCCTTTGTAACTATTCCGTTGTACGGAGGTGTAGATGTATATACAGAATAAACGATATCCTCAGCAAGTCTGTCGAGTATCTCGTATCCTGCGAAATACTGATCCTGACGAAGCTTGTTTACAGCACCGACTACCATAGCCTCTGCCTCCTCGTCAAGGTTGAGACCATACTCTGAGATCTCGTTTTTAATATAAGCACCGAGTTCCTCTGAATCGGGGAGATTCATCTCGATGACTTCTATTCTGAAGAAGAGTACGAGGAGCTGCATGAGCTGCTCAACCGACTCTCTGTTGTAGTTTCTGATATTGAATATGAAACAGATATCATCTTCCATTGATGAAAGATACTTGAGGATATTTATAAAGTTTTCTTCATAGAAATGACCTACCCACTCGTCAAGCTCGATTGAGAGGATACCGCGATACTCACTTCTGAATCCTGCTGCATCTCTGATCTTCTCTGCGAGTTTCTGAATCTCGTGGAAGTTAGCCTTGTCCGAAGCATACTCGAGGTAATACTCAAAGTATTTAACATTGCCGTAGAAATCAATAAGATTGCCGGCTGTATCAAGATATCCGGAGAGAAGCTGAAGTAACCCCGTTCTGTCGATACCGTTGTCTGAAACCCAGAGCAGATCGGGAATAACAAGTCCCTTCTTTGCATTGAACTTTTTGATATTCTCGCTACAGATCTGCCAGCGTTCGATTACATCCTTAAATCCGGCAAGACCGCTAAGAGACATAATCTGGTCATAATACGCATTTTCTGCCATATTTTTGTTGCCCACCTTTCATTTATTGTACAGGTATCTGCTTTTTTGCTAAACCTACGGAATAAATTATATCAGTATTTAGGCGATTTTACCATAAAACATGGATTATCATAAATGACGAATGTAGGGGTAATAATATGTGAATTATTGATAAGAAGCCTGGAATCTGACTATAGGACCGCCGTCTGCCACTTCTTTGTCAGAAGACTCTGTATAGTAAAACTTGCAGCCGTTATATGAATAATTGCCGTGGAGAACTGCATTGTTGTACACATCCGCTCCGACTCCGTAATAGTCATCACTGCCCATAAATCCAAGGGCAGAGCAGATGCAGGTATTCAGGAAATCCACATCGGAAGCGCCTTTTGGCATGGATGCAGTGAGCTTTGTGGTCTGGGAATCAGAGCCGGTAAAATCAAACATTATACCGGTAGCGTTATTCCCGTTATAGAGCTCGTATTTTGTATCTGTATCGTCTGACTGCTTCAGATAGTATCCCTGGGTCTGAAGGGCAGTCTGAATGTTGGCTACGACAGTATCCTTACCTTTTGTAATTATATTAACATTTGACGTGGGCGAACTCTCAGGTGTTTCCTGGGCAGGTGTAGGAGACACCTCAAGCACAGGTGTAACCTCCGGAGAGGGTGTCACTGTCTCAGGTACATTATTTTCAGATGGTGTACTCTCAGGTACATTTGCTGTATTATCGCCGATGGGTATGAAATCATTCTCAGATACGGCAGGAACTGTCGTATCATTTACGCTGACGATATAAAGCTCGGGATCGATCAGATCAGACTCGTAATCAAGGAGTACATTTCCTGATATGGAACTCCTCGGGTCGTTAAGGCACTCGTCGCATATATACCTTGTCACGTCCAGGATCTTATACTCTTTGCAGTATTTCTCCTCGCCGCAGTATGCACAGACTTCCTTTTTTGCACAGCCTGTGAAAAAAAGCATAAATATGCCCAGCAAAATCAGCCATATTAACTTTTCGAATGAAAATCCTGTATCTGTCATAATCTTATATATTATATCTCATTTTCTTTATATGTGCATAAAAAAAGAAAACCCCAAAGGGTTTTCTCTTTTGGTCTATACGTGCGTGACAGGATTCGAACCCACGACCTTCTGGTCCGTAGCCAGACGCTCTATCCAGCTGAGCTACACGCACATTTTTCGGTCCGTGAAACAGATTACCATAATGCTTACGCTTTGTCAACCGACATATTTTTTATTGCCTTACCTTTTACGGTAAATGCACCTATCAATCTGGATACTGTCTTAAATGCTTTAAAATCATTTGTATCCCACACTCTGTCTCCGGTACAGTCAACATATTCAACCATTCCGGTATACTCACCGTTTTCCATGATCTCGGAATAAATCATGCTCTTTGCATCAAATGGCAACAGAGAATTAACCTCGCGCAGTGACAGACCCTGAATGGTATTTTCATCGATGAGACCCATGCCCTCACTCATATCGTGCTCGTCATGGCCGTCCCTATGACTGTCTATATATCTCCTCATCACGGTGCCGTCCACGTTTTCCGGGAGGCCTATGCCTCTGGCTGCCCATGAATATACGGGCTCAAGGGAACCGTCTTTATAAGACATAACCCTTATACGTGATACCTTGCGTTTTTCTCCTACAAGGGCGAGTACAGCTCCGATTGCTTTATCAATATCCTTTGCCTGCTCAAGGAGTTCAAATATGAGCTCACTTAGCCTCTTCTCCTTGGTACCGAGGGACGATTTATAATCTCTCTCATAGATAGCAGAGAATGTCATATCCTGAGTTCCTGTTGCTATCTCCTTAAGGATCCTGACACCGTTTACACCCTCTTCTGACAAGTAGCCGAGAGCTATGTCGGCTGTCTGAAGGAGATTCATGTACTCCACTGTAGGGTCGCTTGATACAACGGCTCCGATATTTGCATCTATCAGAATATTCTCGCCGACATATATATTTCTGATCTGACGGCAGAGACGGTCACAGAGATT